>NZ_JAYSDQ010000017.1:0-184589 GCF_041914305.1 Ideonella sp. | reverse complement strand
TCTGGTCGCAGGCCGGTGACACGCTGACGCTCGAAGGGCCGGCGTCGAACAACGTCTTGCAGCCGGGTGCCAACTACACAGACGGCGGCTTCTGCGCGACGAAGTAGACCGCCTCAAGCCCAGGGCCGTGCCAGCGCAAGCCGGCACGGCCCTTGTCTTTGCCAGGCCCCGCGCCCCTTCAGTGCGAGCTCAGCGTCAGCGCATCAAACATCGCACTCGTGTGCTTGTTCGCCAGTCTCAATTGCACGTTCACGCTCCATGCCCCCGGAGGCGCCGTGGCGGAGGTGACGGCCGGCGCCCAGCGATCGCCCAGTGTCACCACGCCCAGCGATCTGGCGATGACGTTCTGGCCCTGGTCCTTGAACACGATCTGCATCTGCGCCTTGCGCCCCGCCGTGCCGCGCGCCTGGCCCTTCAGGGTGTAGGTTCGCCCGGGCTGGACATCCATCGCCTGCCAGACCTTCGCCGCTCCCGAGCCACGGACTTGCAGCTGAACATAGCGCGCGCCGGCAGCGGCGCTTGCGGCGTCGGTCACCACCGAGACGCTGGCGCCCGGCGTCACGCCCTCGCGCCAACCGGCCGCCTGCTGGGCCCGGCCCTGCCCCACCGGAACGACCTCGAAGCTCGGGTTGAAGAGCCGCCCCGGCCCGGCAAAGCTCGACAGCGGGCTCGGCGTTGGCGCCGGCAGGCCCAGCTGCTGCGCGATGTGCGGCGCCAGCACATTGGCAAAACCCGCCTGCTCCTCGACCACCGCATGGGCCTGCCCCCACAGCCACGGCCATCGCACCGAAGACACGTTCAGGTCGCCCTGCGCATGCAAGCGTTGCACCATGTCATCCAGGTAGTTGGCTGGCTCATCGAACGACCAGCCATACGAATCGGCCAGCACCACGTGCGCACGCGGGTGCACCACGCGGATATGGTTGGTGATGAGGTCCTGCCAACCGGCCATCACGGCGTCGCGGTTGTCCCCGTCGTACGAGTCGTTGGACCCGACGTTGATGACGACCACGTCGGCATCGAACCTGGAGAAATCCCACAGCAGGTTCGAATCCTGCGGCAACACGCGGTTCCAGAAGCTCTGCACCGGCAGCGAGCTGCCCGGCGCGATCGTGGCGCCACTCCAGCCCATGCATTGGTATTCGGCGTCGAGCATGCGGGCGGCGATGCCCGGATAGGCAAAGTAGTTGTTCTCGAACCGCGGCTGCCCCACGTCGCCAATGCTCTCGCTGGAGTAGCCGGCCACATTGGAGTCGCCATAGAACTCGATCTTCAAGCGCTGGCGCGGCGCAGGCGCAGCAAGCCTGTGGCCAGCATCGAGTTGAAAACCAAGAAAGCGGATGGCGCCGAAATAGCCTTCGGTGCGCTTGACGACTTCGACGCGATGCGTGCCCTCGGCCAAACCGCTGGCCAACGTGTACTGCGCGACACCTTTGTCGAGCGCGAGCACGGTCGGCGTGCCGCCGTCCACGATGATCTGCAGCAGGTTCTTGCCCTTCTCGTCATCGAAACGGGCCTGGATCGACGTGCCTTGGAAATTAGCGACGATGGCGCTGCTGGGCCATCCGAATGCCGGGGCCAGCGCGTCTCGGTCGTCCACGCGCCCGATGTACCGGATGCCCGGGTCGTCGGCCGGTATCTGGACAGGGACAGGCCCTGCAGCCGCCACCGCGCCGTGGGCCGCCATCAGCAACATCAACGATCGGCGCCAAAGGCGATTCCTCATTCTGGTCATCTCACAACTCCGTCCGGCGGGCATTCAGGCCCGGTTGGAAAAGCTGCGCATGCTAGATACCGCTGCCGCATCTGTATTGAACAATTCCGCCATCACTGGACTTGACCCATGGACTGCCTCGAGCCGCCTTCGCAGCAACCGCCAACACCTTGCCAAATGATGGCGCCGGCCCGGCTGTATCGGCCGCCGCCCGCGCTGGCGGGCGTCCTTCGCGCGGTGGTCGTGCGCGACACCCGGGGCTGGCCGCTCCCACCGGCGCAACGGCTCAACCGATACCCAGCACTGCCCACGTGCTGCATCACCTGGACGCTGGCCGGCCAAAGCCTGCCGCTGCCGGCCGACGAAAAGCCCGTGTCGGCGCTGGCCCCGGTCACTGTCAGCGGCCCCCAAACCCGACCAGCCGAGACGACGAACCCCGGCCCTGTGCACAGCCTGATGGCGATGTTCTATCCCGACGCTTTCCAACGCATGACGGGTGTGCAGGTGGTTGACCACGTCGACCGTGCCTGCCCGGCGCACGGCTTGTTGCCTGCTCCTTGGCTCGATTGGTGCCGGGCCGTCGCAGAGCCAGGCGACGACGCCGCACGGGTGGCACGAATCGAAGAGTTCATTGGCACCCAATGGGCTGGCGCCGAGGCGCCGGCCGCGACGCCCACCGGGTTGAGCAACCTCTGGATCGACGAATTGCACCACCGCGCCCGGAATGGCCATGGTGGCCGGCAACGCAGCCCGCGCCAGATCAGCCGCCTGATCAAGCAGTGGACGGGTCAAAGCCTGCGGGAGCTGCGTGGCTGGGGCCGTGCCGAGCAGGCATTCTTCGAGGCCATCCGTGGCCGTGAAGACGGGACGCTGCGCTGGAATGCCGTGGCACTGGACAGCGGCTACGCCGACCAGGCCCACCTGTGCCGTGACACGTTGCGCCTGACCGGCTGCAGCCCGGACGCCCTGCGCCGCGGCATGCTCAGCGACGAAAGCTTCTGGATCTACAGGCTCTGGTCAGGTGCCGCCTGAATCGTTCACTCGCTGACGCCGTACTTCCTCAACAGTTCTCGGTACTCGGGCTTCTGCTTGTAGGCTTTCATCGCCTCGGAAAAGCGCCGGGCCAGTTCCTGATGCTGCCTGGCCTTGGAGAACACGAGGTACAAATCGCGTCGCTCTGACAGCACCGGGCTCAGCAGGCTCACGTTGTCGGACATGCCCAGTTTCTCAGCGGCAAACTTCATGTCGCCCACATACCCCACGGCGATCTGGACGTGGCCCGCCGCGAGCATCTTCAACAAGGCGTATTCGTCTGCGGCGCCGTCGTCCTTGTCGAGAAAGCTCGCGTTGTCGAACATCTCTCCATACGAAAAGCCTCGGCAGGTTCCGAGCGCGTAGCCCTTCAAGGAGCTTAGGTCACCGGAAAAACTGAGCCGCCCTTCGTTGCTCTTCAAGATGAAGAGCCCTATTCGGGTGCTTGACAGGATGTTCCCGTCCATGAAGTAGCCGAACTGCTCACGCTCCGCCGTTCGAGACATGTAGGTGATCGCATCGGCCTCGCCCTGTTTCAGCATCCTGATAGCTCGCAGCCACGGATAGGACCGAATGACCAGCGGCACCCCAAGCGCCTTGGACACGCTCTGGACCATCTCCAGGTGAATACCGGCCGGCTCGCCGTTGACAACCATTTCCCACGGAGGCCAGGCGCCGTCGGGGCGAACCACGAGCAGGCTACCCTCGCTGGCAACGCACCCACAGGCAACCAGCAAGGTGGCGAAAAGGCCGCACGCCGTTCGGATGACTGGTTTCACAGCAAATCCCCAACCCAGGCAAACGCACTTCACGGCAAGAGAAGACTTGCCGATGCTAGTCCTGTCGCGGCACGCTTACAACTGGCAGGCTCCGTGTCAGACCCGGCTGTCAAGGCAGCTTGCAGGGCTGGCAAGGCAATTTGCCAGCAGTGCAGCGACACATCCTTCTTCGAGCTAGGTTCTGAGCAGAGATGGTGGCGACGTCACATCATTGGCCCCCCTCTGTAGCAGCAACAAGTATCGAGTTACTTAGGGAAACTCTTAGTAGGTCCTCATGAGGCTACGCGCCCTTGCTTTGGGATGGGCTGCAAGGCGCAAACCACAGCCATAGCTTGTGCTACGGCGAGGATTTGCAACGCAGCAGACCACCCAAAGCAGAGATGCGCAGCCCGCGAGGGACTTGTTCAGATTGCCCTAACATGCAGACGCCCCTCATAACCTCACAGAAGGACGCCACTCATGTCCGCAACCTTCCGTACCGCCGCCCTTCGGGCTGCGATGGCCGCCACCGCCACGGCCATCGCAGCCACAGCCGTGGCCGCGCCGCTCTATCGCATCCAGAAGCTCGACCGGCCCGACGGCATCGAGCCGGAGCACGCCACCGCCATCAGCAGCACCGGCATCGTCGTCGGCTATGGCCGCACGCCGGATGAATCGTCTTTCGTCCCCTACATCCGCAAGCGCCACAAGACGCTGCCGCTCGAGCAGCCGGGTGTGTTGACACGGGTGTGGTCGGTCAATGCGCGCGGCGAGGTGGCCGGCGAATCCGACGGCCACGCCTTCCGCTGGGACGAATCCGGCCACGCGATCGACATGGACGCGCTGGCCCCCTGCCAGGGCGAGCCCGGCTCGAAAACATCCCGGGCCACCTCGATCAACGACGCCGGCACGGTGACCCTCGTGGCAGAGTGCCGCGTGGCCGGTGTCTGGCAGGAAAAGGGGTTCGTCGTCCGGGGCCAGCAGGTCACCGAGCTGCCCGACTTCGGCGATGGCCGCTCCTACGCCTCGGCGGTGAACAACCACGACCAGGTCGCCGGCAGCTCGGTGCTGGCGCCCAACGCCGATGGCTACACCTTCCGCCACGCGCTGCGCTGGCAAGACGGCACAACGATCGACCTGGGCACCGGCGGCGGCTGCTGCAGCCACGCCACGGCCATCAACGACCTGGGCCACATGGCGCTGTACAGCAACGACGAGACCGGCCACCAACGGCTGTATGTCAGCGATGGCCGCACGATGCACAAGCTGTTCAACTGTGCCAGGCGCTTCCCGCTGGTGGCCGCAGCGATCAACAACCACGACGTGGTCGTCGCCAATGTCGAGACCGAGGAAGGCTACCTGTTCGAGCAAGGCCACTGCCACCGCTTCGTCGACCTGATGGACGACAGCGGCGAGGGCTGGTCGGTGATGACGCTGCACGGCATCAACGACGATGGCGTGGCCGTCGGCGAAGGGGTGCTGAACGGGCATTGGCGCGCCTTCATCGCCACACCGGTCACCCGCTGAGACGCGCGCCGGGGCGCAGCGGCCGGCGCGGCACCCGATACACCGCCGTGTCGCCCCGCAGGCGGGCGCGCCGATTGCTCCTGCTGCCGGTTCGTGGCCGCGGGGCCGGGTGTCCGGGGGTGATCCCAGTCACCCTTTGCCCAGCAGGGCTGCCCGTTCCGAGGCAACCTGTGCTATGACACAGGGCACTCACTGGCAGCGGAGGGACTCATGGCACTGACCGCGGAGATCAGATGGTTCTGGCCCCATGCAACGCCGTCGGCGTTTGCGGTGTGGTTCCGGAGTTCCCTGCACCATGAGTGCATGGTCGGCGGCGGCCGGTCTTACACCGACACCCATCTGGTCTGGGAAGGCCACCCGCGCTGGGACATTCGGCGCCGCAGCGGCTCGATCAGCGTGCGGGCGCACCAGACCTCGGTGCCCGATGGCTGCGACGTGGCCCCCTTCCAGGGCGAGATCGCGCTCTGGTTCGACCTGATCTCCCAGCACGAGCCGCCATCGGGCGCGGTGCCCGTCGACTTGGCCGGCCGGCACTGGATCCGCGTGTTCGACACCGGCGACCGGCAGCTCAGAGAGATTCGCCAGATGGCCAGCGGCTGGCCCACCAAGCTGATGCCGGTGGATGCCGGGCCGCATTGCCAGGTCGACCTGGCGGAGTACGAGCTGGGCGACTTCGGCGAACGCTGGGCCACCTTCGGCCTCACGGCCACCGGCCCCGGCGAGACGCTGGCCGCCAGCATCCGGCGAACGGCCGCCGTGCTCAATGAGCGGCGGCCGCCGGCGCTGGAAGATGCGTTCGTCACCACGCTGCCGCAATGGCTGCTGAGCCTGAGCCCCTTCTGGCGCCACGGCGCGGCCTTGCGGCACCATCGCGCCGCGCACGCGGGGCACGCCGAGTTGCGGCCCGCGCAGATGGCCGCGGCGCCCGGCGCCGCCAATTGACGCTGCGGCCTCCGTGCAGGCCGGCCCTCTACGCACCAGGCCCGACCGGCCGCAGCGAGGTGCGCTCGGCGGCCCAGCGTTGCCGTCAGGGTAAAAACTCCACCACTTTTACAAGTTAGGGAGATCAAACAGGCCCCTCGAGGCTCTACGATGGCGCGCTCAAAGTTGTGCCCCAAGGAGACTCGAGATGCACCGTTGGACTCGCCCGGCCGAACCCGCCACCCTGGCCCTGCGCCCGGCCCTGGCCGCCCTTGCCCTGATGGCCGCGACGGCCTCGATGGCGGCACCGCCGCCCCTGTACCACATCGAGGTCATCGACAAGGGCAAGTCCATCCGGCCGATGACCGGTTACTCGATCGCCAACGACGGCACCATCGCCGGCCTCGGCCGCGATTTCGAAGGCACGCAGGCGGCGTTCGTCCGCAGCAACGGCAAGACCCGCAAGCTCGACACCCAGGGCTCGCGCTGGGGCGGCGCCTACGGCATCAACAACCACGGCGTCACCGTGGGCTACAACGAATTCAAGGCCACGATGTGGGACGCGAACGGCGTGCCCACCGACATCAATGCCCTGATCCTGTGCGACGTGTACCGCAGCTTCGCGTACAGCGTCAACGACGCCGGGGCCGCGGTGGGCACTTTCTCGTGCTACGCCAACACCGGGTGGGACGGCGGCTCGTTCATCTTCCACAACGGCAGCCTGGCCAAGCTGCCCGACTTCGGCAACGGCAACACCGTGGCCGTCAGCATCAACAAGTTCGGCCAGGTGGTCGGTTCGTCCGAGTACCCGCCCGACAACGGCCAGCGGCGCATGCACGCCTTCTCGTGGCACAACGGCACGATGACTGACATCGGCACCCTGCCCGGCGATGTGGAGAGCGAGGCCACGGCCGTCAACGACTTGGGCCAGATCATCGGCCGCTCGAACGCGCCCGACGGCAACGCCGAGAGCTTCGTCTATGTCAACGGCACGATGTACCCGCTGCCGCGCTGTGCCGGCAACCGCGTGATCACCGAAGCCATCAACAACAAGGGCCAGATCGTCGGCAGCTACCAGCTCAAGCGCTACGAGGCCGCCTTGATCCAGGACGGCCGCTGCTACCCGCTCAACGCGCTGCTCGACGACAGCGGCAAGGACTGGTGGGAACTGCGCGCCTATGACATCAACGACGACGGCGTGATCGTCGGCACCGGCAACTTCGACAACAAATGGCGCGGCTTCGTCGCCACGCCGGTCAAGCGCTGAGCCGCCCGCACTACCCGAAAGGTCGAATTCCATGACTCACCTGTTTCAACAAGCCCTGCCGCGCATTGCGCTGACCCTGATCGCGCTGGCCGCCGGCGCCGCGTTCGCCGGCACCCCGCCGATGTACCGGATCGAAAAGATCAAGCGCGACGAAACCGGCGCCTTGAAGGCCCAATCGGCGCAGTCGATCAACAATGACGGCGTCGTCGTCGGCTGGTCCCGCGTCGACAACTTCGGCTACATCCCCTTCATGCTGGACGGCCGCCGGCCGCAGCAGATGCAGGGGCCGGCCGCCCGGGCGATGTACGACGGCCCGAACGTGAACATCCGGCGCGAGGTGGCGGGGTCGATCTACCCCGACGCCTACCTGTGGGACAGCGCCGGCACGCCCACCAACCTGAGCCCCTTGCTGCCGTGCACGGGCAACAAGTCGAGCAGCAGCGCGGCCATCAACGACGCCGGCACGGTCGTGGGCAACTACACCTGCACGGTCAACCGCAAGACCCGCTACGGCGCCTGGATCTACCAAGACGGTGTGATGACCGACCTGGGCACGCTGGGCGCAAGCAGCACCTCGGTGCACGCCATCAACAACAGCGGCCAGGCGGTGGGCGAGTCGGATGTCGTCGTCAATGGCAAGACCGTCTCGCACGCCTACCTGTGGCAAAACGGTGCCATGACCGACCTGGGCACGCTGGGCGAAGACAACAGCGTCGCGCTGGCGATCAACGAGGCCGGCTACGTGGTCGGCACCTCGTATGGCAGCTACCCCGCCGGGTCGCAGGCCTTCGTCTACAAAGACGGCACGATGAAGGCGATGCCCACCTGCGCCGGCAACACCCTCAAGCCGTCGGCGATCAACAACCACGGCCAGGTCGTCGGCAACTTCCGCGTGCGCTACTCGACGACCGCCGTGCTGGTGCACCAAGGCCAGTGTTATTTCTTCTCGGCGCTGCTCGACGACAGCGCCGAAGGCTGGCGCGACCTGCGGATCTACGACATCAACGACGACGGCGTGATCGTCGGCGAAGGCAGCAAGGGCGCGTTCATCGCCACGCCGCTTAAGCAAGGCCAGTGAGCGTCGGCCAACGCTGACCACCCCCGTGGCAAGCCGGGCAAACCCGGCCTGCCACGCCTCGCGCCAATGCCTGGACACTGCGGCATGGGCTGGGTATGCTTTGACGCAAATCAAAACGCGTGGCCGCAAGCGCCACGCGTCCCGGCCGCTCCCGGGGCAGCCCCTGCACCACCATAACCAAGCCGCCAGACATGGACGAGACAACCCAGCCGCACACGCGCGCCCAAGAGTTGCGGGCGTTCCTGACCTTGTCGGTCGTGTTGGCGCCGGTGCTGGCCGTGGGCCTGGTGTCCGGCTACGGGTTCCTGGTCTGGATGATCCAGCTGATCGCCGGCCCGCCCGGCACCCGGCTCTGAACCCAGGGTGGCCATGCGGACCGAAGAGCTTCACATCGCCAGCCTCGTCATCCACTCGACGCCCCATCGCCTGCCCGCCGTCACCGGCGCCATTGCCGCGCTGCCGGGGGCGCTGGTCCACGCGTCATCGGAGCATGGCAAGGCGGTGGTGACGTTGGAAGCACCCAGCGCCGAGTCGATGACGGCGATGGTGGCGAACATCCAGCACATCGACGGGGTGTTGTCGGCCACGCTGGTCTACCAGTGTGCAGACAGCCTCGACGCGATGAACGAGGAGATTCCGGATGCGTAGACGCGACTTCATCCACCAGTCCGCCGCGGCGGCAGCGGGCGCGGCCGCGGGCATTGCGATGCCGGTGCAGGCCCAGCCGGCCGCCGGCGAAGGCGACCCTAGCGTCAAGTGGAGCAAGGCCCCCTGCCGCTTCTGCGGCACCGGCTGCGGCGTGGTGGTGGCGGTCAAGGACAACCGGGTCATCGCCACCCAGGGCGACAAGCAGGCCGAGGTCAACAAGGGCCTGAACTGCATCAAGGGCTACTACCTGTCGAAGATCATGTACGGCGAAGACCGGCTGACCACGCCGCTGCTGCGCATGAAAGACGGCAAGTACGCCAAGGACGGCGAGTTCGAGCGCGTGTCGTGGGACACCGCGTTCGACGTGATGGCCGAGCAGTTCAAGCGCGCGCTGAAAGACAAGGGCCCCACGTCGGTGGGCATGTTTGGCTCGGGCCAATGGACGATCTGGGAAGGCTACGCCGCGCTGAAGCTGATGAAGGCGGGCTTTCGCACCAACAACCTCGACCCCAACGCGCGGCACTGCATGGCTTCGGCCGCGGCGGGCTTCATGCGCACCTTCGGCGCCGACGAGCCGATGGGCTGCTACGACGACATCGAGGCCGCCGACGCGTTCGTGCTCTGGGGCTCGAACATGGCCGAGATGCACCCGATCCTGTGGACACGGGTGACCGACCGGCGCCTGAGCGCGCCGAACGTCAAGGTGGCGGTGCTGTCGACGTTCGAGCACCGCTCGTACGAGCTGGCCGACATCGAGCTCACCTTCACGCCGCAGACCGACCTGGCGATCCTCAACTACATCGCCCACTACATCATCAGCACCGGCCGGGTGAACAAGGATTTCGTCGAGAAGCACACGACCTTCCTGCTCGGCAACCCCGACATCGGCTACGGCCTGCGGCCCGAGCACCCGCTGCAGAAGGCGGCCAAGAACGCCGGCGCGGCCGGCGGGTCCAAGCCGATGACCTTCGACGAGTTCGCCAAGTTCGTCTCCACCTACGACCTGGAGTACACGGCCCAGCTCAGCGGCGTGCCGAAGAACCGCCTGCAGGCGCTGGCCGAGCTGTACGCCGACCCGAAGGTCAAGGTGATGTCGTTCTGGACCATGGGCTTCAACCAGCACACGCGCGGTGTCTGGTGCAACAACATGGTCTACAACATCCACCTGCTGACCGGCAAGATCGCGACCCCGGGCAACAGCCCGTTCTCGCTGACGGGCCAGCCCTCGGCCTGCGGCACCGCGCGCGAGGTGGGCACCTTCGCCCACCGCCTGCCGGCCGACATGGTGGTGAGCAACCCCAAGCACCGAGCCCACGCCGAAGAGATCTGGAAGCTGCCGCCCGGCACCATCCCCGACACGCCGGGCTACCACGCCGTGCTACAGAACCGCATGCTCAAGGACGGCAAGCTCAACGCCTACTGGGTGATGGTCAACAACAACATGCAGGCCGGCGCGAACCTGCTGCAAGAAGGCTACCCCGGCTACCGCAACCCGGCGAACTTCGTCGTCGTGTCAGATGCCTACCCCACCGTCACCGCCATCTCGGCAGACCTGATCCTGCCGGCGGCGATGTGGGTCGAGAAAGAAGGCGCCTACGGCAACGCCGAGCGGCGCACGCACTTCTGGCACCAGCTGGTGCCGGCCCCGGGCGATGCACGCTCAGACCTGTGGCAGCTGATGGAGTTCTCCAAGCGCTTCAAGGTCGAAGAGGTGTGGCCCGCCGAGCTGATCGCGAAGAAGCCCGAGTACCGCGGCAAGACGCTGTTCGACATCCTCTTTCGCAACGGCGTGGTCGACAAGTTCCCGGCCACCGACGTGGAAGCCGGTTATGCCAACGCCGAGGCCAAGGCCTTCGGCTTCTACCCGCAAAAAGGGCTGTTCGAAGAGTACGCGCACTTCGGCCGCGGCCACGGGCACGACCTGGCCCCCTTCGACACCTACCACCAGGTGCGCGGCCTGCGCTGGCCGGTGGTCGACGGCAAAGAAACCCGCTGGCGCTACAAAGAGGGGCTGGACCCTTACGTCAAGCCCGGCACCGATTACCAGTTCTACGGCTTCCCCGACGGCAAGGCCCGCATCTACGCCCTGCCCTACGAGCCGCCGCCCGAGGCGCCCGACAAGGACTACCCGTTCTGGCTGTCGACCGGCCGCGTGCTCGAGCACTGGCATTCGGGCTCGATGACCCGCCGCGTGCCCGAGCTGCACAAGGCCGTGCCCCACGCGGTCTGCTACATGCACCCGGACGACGCGGTGGCGCTGGGCGTGCGGCGCGGCTCAGAGGTCGAGATCAGCTCGCGCCGCGGCAGCATGCGCACCCGCGTGGAGACGCGCGACCGCAACAAGCCGCCGCGCGGCCTGGTCTTCGTGCCGTGGTTCGATGCGAGCCAGCTGATCAACAAGGTGACGCTGGACGCGACCGACCCGATCTCGTTCCAGACCGATTTCAAGAAATGCGCTGTGAAGATCGTCAAGGTCTAGAGGTGGCCCCATGAAGCTGCGCATCCTGCTTGCCCTGGCCGCGCTGGCGGCGCTGTTCTGCGCCGAAGCGGCGCCGCTCGTCGACGCGATGCGCGGCCCGACGCCGATCACCGGCACGACCGAGCCGCCGCGGCTGGGCAATGCGGTGAACGACGACAACCGGCTGCCGCGCAACTACAGCTACCAGCCGCCGATCATCCCGCACCGCATCGACGGCTACCAGGTCGACAAGAACTTCAACAAGTGCCTGGACTGCCACGCCCGGGAGAAGACCGACTTCTCGCAGGCGATCCCGGTCAGCGCCACGCACTACATCGACCGCAACGGCAAGGTGCTGGACCACATCTCCACGCGGCGCTACTTCTGCAAGCAGTGCCACGTGGCGCAAGAAGGCGTGCCGCCGCTGGTCGGCAATGTGTTCCGGGGCGACCCTGCCGACGCCGCCTCGGCGCCGAAGAAGTAGAACGAGGACACCCGACATGCTCAAGCGCATCAAGCTGTACTGGGACGTCATCCGCAGGCCGAGCGTTCACTACAGCCTCGGCTTCCTGACGCTCGGCGGCTTCATCGGCGGCATCATCTTCTGGGGCGGCTTCAACACCGCGATGGAGGCGACCAACACCGAAGCCTTCTGCACCAGCTGCCACGAGATGCGCGACAACGTCTACGCCGAGCTCAAGTCGACCATCCACTACAGCAACCGCTCGGGGGTGCGCGCGATCTGCTCGGACTGCCACGTGCCGCACGCCTGGACCAACAAGATCGCCCGCAAGATGCAGGCATCGAAAGAGGTGTGGGGCAAGATCTTCGGCACCATCGACACGCAAGAGAAATTTCGCGACAAGCGGCTCGAGCTCGCGCAGCACGAGTGGGCGCGGCTGAAGGCGAACGACTCGCTGGAGTGCCGCAATTGCCACCAGTACGCGTCGATGGACTTCACGCGCCAGAGCGTGCGGGCGCAGAACATGCACTCGACCTACCTGGCCAACAAGGAAAAGACCTGCATCGACTGCCACAAGGGCATCGCCCACCGGCTGCCGCACATCCCGCCCGGCGACGCGCCGACCGACACGCCGGGGCAGCGGGTGCCCAAGCCCGATGCGGCCGAGCAGGCCGCGTTGGCGCAGCCGACCACGGCCACAGCGGTCACGGCGGCCACACCGGCCACACCGACCGCCGCGGCCAGCGCCAGCAGCCAGTGAGTTAGCCCGCGGCACCGCCGTCGCCCATGAAAAAGGCGCCCTTCGAGGGCGCCTTCGTTTTTGCCGGGCCCGTGCACCTGCGCGGTGCCCGGGCCCGGCTTGCTCAGCCGATCAGGGGGCTTCGACCAGCATCGCGTAGTCCAGCATCGCCATCGCCGCGTCGGCCTGGGCCCAGAAGCGGTGGTACGTCCACGTGGGGGCGGTGCCGCCGTTCAGATAGGCCTGCAGCTTCGGCCAGTCCGGGTCTTGTTTGTACTTCGGCCGCAGGCTGAGGAAGGTGCTGTTCGCGTCGATCGTCGCGCCCTGGGCGTTGGTGCCGACCCAGCCGCTCGGCACATAGACGCCGGTGCCGGTGTTGGCGTCGTAGGCGTCGTCGAAGCGCAGGTAGTCCGAGCGCTTTTCCTTCACCGCGATGCCCTTGGCGTCCTTGCTCAGCCACATGCCGTCGAGCAGGCGCTTGGCCAGCTGGGTGGCGGCGGTGTCGTTGGCCTTCACGCCGTAGTAGATCAGCGTGCGTGCCAGGGCCGCGCCGACGCCGATGTCGTTGCTGCTCTTGGTGACCTTCACGTGCAGCCCGGCGTTGGCGCCCGGTGCGTTCGGGTTCCAGTTGTCGGGCTGGCCGGTCCACTCCAGCGTCGACGGGATCAGGTAGCTGCCGTCGTTCTTGAACTTGACGTTGGCCATGGCCCAGGGCACCCACTTGTCGAGCACCGCCTTGGCCTTGGCGTCGCCGGTGGCGTGGTAGTACTCGGCGATGCGGAACATCGACCACGCCTGGAAGCCGAACCAAGTGTTCGACTCAGGGTCGTGGTAGACCGGCGCCTCGTCGTAGAACATGCCGTAGAAGGTGGCGGTGCCGTTCGGCGGCGTCTCGTACGAGCCGCCCCAGCTGTTGGTCGCGCCACCGGCGATGCCGCCTTCGGCCGACTGCAGCCAGCGGTAGAACTCGAGCTGGCGGGTCAGGCTCTTGCCCCAGTCCGACTGACCGGACGCGGACTTGGGCTTGAAGTCGGCGTTGGCCGACAGCACCCACGCGGCCATCGGGTTCTGGTAGCCGAAGTGGTTGTGGCTGCTGCCGATGCGCCAGGCCCAGCCCGCGTTCACGTCGGTGGCGCCGCCCCAGGCGTAGTACCAGCTCAGCAGGTAGTGCTGGTTGTCGCGCAGGCCTTGGCCATTGGCCTGGCCGGTGCCGGCCTGGCAGCTGTAGGGGCCACCCACGCAGTTGCCGATCTTCTTGAAGTACTTGTCGAACATCGAGTAGCGCAGGTAGTCGCCCATCTTCGATGCGCTCTTGACGATGTCGGCCACCTCGGCGCCCTTGCCCTGCGCCTTGGCCCAGACGTTGGCCCAGTACACGGCCTCGACCGCGCGGGCGTCGGCGTCCGGCGCGTTGGTGTAGCGCCATTGCTTGGAGTAATTCGAATCGGCGGTGAACAGGCTCAGGAAGCCCTGCGTGCCACCGTTGCGGCCCCAGCGGAAGGTCTCGCACGACGGGTGCGGCACGGTCTCCCAGACCGATTCCTGCGCGCCACGCTGGAAGGTGTTGATCAGCGCCGCGCGGCTCGTGCCGTCACCGCAATGGCCGTAGCCGTACCAGTTGTCCACATCCATCAGCCAGTGCATGCCGTAGATGTTGCGCGTGCCGTAGGCCGACTCCAGCTCGGTGCCGATCGGGTCCTGCCCCACCGGCACGCCGAACTCGAGCTGCGACGGGTAGTCCTTCGGCAGCGAGTGTTCGCCGGCGTACGAAGCCGGCTTGGTGGCGTTGTAGAAGCTGTTCGTCGGCTGGTCGGCCGCCGACGGGATCATGTACTTCTCCATGTTGGCCCACGCCTTCTTCAGCGGGGCCCAGTCGCCGGTCTGGCGGCCGTGGTAGGCCTCGAGCCAGATCCAGAAGCTGTAGGCCTCGGAGGTGGTCTCGTGGCCGTAGTCCGGCGCCTCGACCATCAGCGTCTCGGGTGAGTGGTACGGGATGCCTTCGCTGCTGAAGTAGCCGTTGGCCGGGTCTTTGATCTTCTTGTACTGCGCAGAGAAGCGTTTCTCGAACTTGGTCGCCAGCGTTGCGTCCTCGGCCATCGCGTGGCTGGCGGTCATCGCCAACACCGCGGTGGCGACCGCGTGGGAAATGCGCGTCAGCGAGCGCTTGGAGTTTTTCATGGGGTCTCCTGAAGTTGAAAACGTTGTCAGATTCAGCTTGACCATGCGGGCCACGCACCGTCCCGCATGTCGCGATTCTTTATAGGCCGAGCTGGGGCCATCGGCGCAGAAAAGTCTACGCAAAGCAAACTGAAAACGTTGTCAGTCTTGACCCCCATTGTTGTAACCAATTTCGACGTTAGTATGGGTCGACCCTCACACCAGGCTGCATAGGTGGCCGCGCTGACCAAAGACACCTCCGCCGGGTGCGCGATCGAGTTGAAATCGTTACCATCCCGAGCCCTGTTCGATACTCGCCGCGCCCCCAGCTCTCGCCAGCCGGCTTGAACCCCCAACGACTGGAAGCCCTTTGACCATGCAGGCCGCGCCACTCGCCACCGCCACCATCATCGAAGTCGCCCGCAAGGCCGGCGTGTCGCCGAGCACCGTGTCGCGCGTCGTCAATGGCAGCGCGGGTGTCAGCGAGCGCAAGCGGCTGGCCGTCGAGGCCACCATTCGCGAACTGAACTTCCGCCCCAACCCGTCGGCCCGCAGCCTGAAGACCGGCACCACCATGTCGGTGGGCGTGGTCGTGCAAGACCTCGAGAGCCCGTTCTTCACCCGCATGCTGCGCGGCATCGAAGTGGGCCTGGCCGACAGCGGCAACGTGCCGATCATCGTCAGCGGCTTGTGGAACGCGGCTGAAGAAGCCGCGCGCATCCGGCTGCTGGTCGAGCGCCGCATCGACGGGCTCATCGTGCTGGCCGGCCACCTGTCGGACGACGCCTTGATCGAGTTCGCGCGCATCCAGCCGGTGGCGGTGGCCGGCCGCGAGCTGAGCGGCCCCAATCTCAGCGCCAAATGGGTCGACCAGGACGAAGCCGGCCACCTGGCCACCACCCACCTGCTGGCCCATGGGCACCGGCGCATCGCCTTCATCGCCGGGCCCACCACCCAGCAAGACGCGGTGCAGCGCTACGCCGGCTACTGCCGCGCACACCGCGACCACGGCATCGAGCCCAACCCGGCGCTGTGCGCGCAGGGCGACTTTCTCGAGACCAGCGGCCTGTTGGCGATGAACCGCCTGCTCGACGCCGGCGAGCCCTTCACCGCGGTCTTCGCCGCGAACGACCAGATGGCCTACGGCGCCCGCGTGGCGCTGTACCGCCGCGGCGTGCGCGTGCCCGACGACATCTCGCTGGTCGGTGTCGACGACATGCCCGCGTCGGCCTTCATGACACCAGGCCTGACCACCGTGCGCCAGCCGCTGCACGAGATCGGCCTGCACACCGCCAGCTCGCTGTTGCGGCTGCTGGGCCAGGACGCCGCCGAGGTCGAGGTGCCCGGCCTGCAGCTGATCGTGCGCGAGACCACGCGGCGCTTGTGAAGACAGGCGGGTGACGTGCCGCGACGCTGCGTCACCCGGTTGACGCGCGGCCTGTTCGACCCCCGCGAAAACACTGTCGTGCCCAGCCCCTAATCGCCATTCCCGGCCGTGTCACGGGCGGCCCCAGCCCGTAGGATCAAAGGCTCGAGAACACCTCCTGCGGAGACAAACCCATGAGCCCTTCAGAGCGCAGCCTCAAAGGCAAGACGCTGTTCATCACCGGCGCCTCGCGCGGCATCGGCCTGGCGATCGCCACCAAGGCCGCGGCCGACGGCGCCAACATCGCGCTGATCGCCAAGACGGTCGACCCCAACCCCAAGCTGCCCGGCACATTGCACAGCGCGGCCGAGGCGGTGCGCGCCGCCGGCGGCCAGGCGCTGGTGCTGCAAACCGACATTCGCGACGAAGAGCAGGTGGCCAAGGCGGTGGCGCAGACGATCGAGCAGTTCGGCGGCATCGACATCCTGGTCAACAACGCCAGTGCGATCAGCCTCACGCCCACCGCCGCCACGCCGATGAAGCGCTTCGACCTGATGAACGGCGTCAACGCCCGCGGCACCTTCTGCTGCACCCAGGCCTGCCTGCCCGCGCTCACCGCCAGCGCCAAGGCCGGCCGCGCACCGCAGGTGCTGACCCTGTCGCCGCCGCTGAGCATGAAGCCGCACTGGTTTGCCAACCACGTGGCCTACACGATGGCCAAGTACGGCATGAGCATGTGCACGCTCGGCCACGCCGAAGAGTTCAAGCGCATCGGCATCGCGGTCAACAGCCTGTGGCCACGCACCGCCATCGCCACCGCCGCGCTGCAGATGATCCCGGGGGTCGACCCCAAGCTGTGCCGCAAGCCCGAGATCATGTCCGACGCGGCCTGGTTCATCCTCACCAACCCAGCCCCGGCGCCGAGCGGCCATTTCTTCATCGACGACGACGTGTTGGCCGCCAATGGCATCACCGATCTCGAGCCGTACAGTGTCGAGCCGGGCACCAAGAACTTCCTGCCCGATTTCTTCCTCGACTGAGCTGCCAGCATGCCCGCCCCTGCCGCCCGCCGATCACCGGCCGAACAACACAAGCTCGACGCGACGCTGACCGAGTTGTTCGAGCAGCGCATCAGCTTCAACCAGGTACTGGGCCTGAAGGTCGTGACGCTGGAGCCGGCCCGCCCGACCCTGCGTTTCGACATGCGGCCCGAACTGGTCGGCCACTACCTCTACGGGCGGCTGCACGGCGGCGTCATCTCTGCCGTGCTCGACGCGATGGGCGGCCTCGCGCTGATGGTGGCGATCGGCGAGAAACACGCCGACGAAGCGGCCGACGCGGTGCTGCACCGCTTCGCCCGCATGGGCACCATCGACCTGCGGGTCGACTTCTTGCGCCAGGGCATCGGCAAGCACTTTCTCGCCACCGCCGAGGTCACCCGCCTCGGCGGCCGCGTCGGCTCCACGCAGATGCGCCTGGCCAACGACGAAGGCACGCTGATCGCCACCGCGGCGGCGGCTTACATGATCAGTTGAGCCAGATCAACTGCATCACGTAACGGCACACCTCACCGCACCTCCCGCTTGCCATCACCCGCTCGCCATTACCCTGCCGCGGCGACTTCGGCATGCGGGCAACTGCGTACGGCCCCACGCCTGTTTCAAGTCGGCGCAATTTCGTCGTTGACGCTAACTGTGCACTTGCCCAGACTGCTTCGCCATCAGCCCGGCCGAACGGTTGATCGCAGGGAGGCGTGTTCGGCGATCATTTCTGTCGGTGGCGGGCCGCTTCGGGCTGTTGCCGCATGAACCATTGCCCTCCTGCTTGTCCGTCACAGGAGGAGACCATGGTTCGTTTGAAACGCTTGTGGGCCGCATCGGCCATCTCGGCCGCCGTGCTGAGCCTGAGCGCACCGGTGTTTGCACAAGAAGGCGCCGCCTCGCAGGCCGCGCCGATGACCCGGGTTCAGATCGAGTCGACGATCGCCCGCGATATCCAGCGCCTGGTGGACGCGCAAAAGCGCATCGAAGGCCAGGGCAAGCATGTCAGCGTCAGCGCCTCGCTGAACACCAAGGGCGATGTGCTGACCTTGAACCTCAGCGTCGAGTACCTGCCCAAGTGGTACGGCGCCGAGATCGAAGACCTGTTGAATGAGCTGGCGACCGCGGCCGAAGACCGGCTGCGCGACCGCAGCACCGTCAAGCGCGTGCAGTTCCGCATCGGCGGGCGCGACATCTACGACTACTTCCCCGCCGAGCGCCCGCCGGTGCGCAAGGAAAGCGCTGCACCGCAACCCACGGCCGGCACCATCGTGCTCGGCGCCGGCCACGGCATCTACCACCACTACAAGTTCAAGGACTGGCGCGCCCAGCGCGACCCGAGCAACGGCATCACCGAAGACTTCATCACGCCCAGCTTCACCACCGAGCTGTCGACCTGGCTGGTGGCGCGCAGCAGCGCGACGACCTTGTTCGCACGCTCGCAGGCGACCAGCCTGCACGAGGCCAGCAAGCAAGAGTGGTGGAAGATGGGTGCCCGCTACTACCTGCAAGACACCTACCCCGACAACCCCGAGATCTGGCATTCCCGGCCTGACGACACCAGCGCCCTGCGTGAGCGCAACGAAGACATCAACAGCCGGCCGCTGTACGCCAACTTCATCGGCGCGACCACGCTGATCCACGTGCACACCAACGCCGGCGAAGCCGGTGCCAGCGGCGCGCGGGGCTTCTATCACACGGGCCGCACGGCGGACCAGAAGCTCGCCGACAACATGATGTGCTACATGGGCGAGCTGATCCACGCCAAGGAGGGCTACGAGGAATACAACGTCCCGAAGACCGCCAACGCGCGCGACAACCTGGGCGAGAACTCGAAGGCGACGATGCCCTCGGTGATCATCGAGGCCGGCTTCCACACCAACGCCACCGATGCCGCCGCGCTGCAAGACCCGGTGTTCCGCACCGCGGCGATGAAGGGGGTGGAAAAGGGCTACCGGCTGAACGGCGAGGGCAAGGCCTGCGAGCTGTTCAAGGTGCCGAAGATCGAAGACAGCACCGGCGGGCAGAACGTGCCGATCCCGGTGAAGGTGCCGTACAAGGGCTACCCCGAGTTCGCGGTGACCGCCACGGTCGAGATCATCAGCTGCCCGTCGGGCTGGACCTGCACCGGCGGCACCGTGACCTACAGCGAGAAGACCCCGTCGCCGCTGAAGTACACCTTCAGCTGCAACGTGACCTCGCAGATGCCCGCGGCCACCTTCGGCCTGCGTACCACGCTGAAGGACATCGATGACGTGAAGACCAAGCCGGTCGACCACAACGTGACCTGCACGCCGACCAACCAGAAGTTGGTGCCTGGGGCCGCTGGCACCAAGCCGTCGTTCTCGATCGGCGCTTCGTGATCTGAAGCCCGAGACCGGGGCGCGCGCTCACGGCGCGTGCCCCGGCAACTCGCTGGTGTATTGCCGCTGCTTGTCGTCGGCGTGCAGGGCGGCCACCGTCAGGTCCAACGGCAGCCCGAGCGGCCGTGCCAATGCATGCTGCAGCCGCGGTGCCAGCGCGATCAGCGGCTCGCGGCTGTCCACACGCAGCTCGAAGCGTGCGTCGGCGCGCTGGTGCAAGGCATAACGCACGAGATCAAATGACTTCAGCGCGTGCGTGATTTCGATGTTGTTGACCCACGCGCCGTCGGCGCGGCGAAACCGCACGGGCGAGCGGCCCTGCAGGTCACGCAGCACCGGCCCGCACGGCGTCTGCACCAGGCGGGCATGATCGCCGGTGCGGTAGCGCAACAGTGGCAGGCAGAAATTGAAGCCGCCGCTCAACACGATCTCGCCAAGCTCGCCTTCGGGCAAGGCCCGGCCCTGCTCGTCGAGGATCTCCACGTGCAGCCAGGGTTGCAGCAGGGCAAAGCCTTGCAGGTCGTCTCGGTAGACGCCGATCGGGCCGGCCTCGTTCATCGAATACAGGTCCAGCACCGGCGCCCCGAAGCGCGTCTCGAGGCGGCGCCGCAGCCCGTCGGACAAGGCCATCGACGTGCTCAAGAGGGCCCGCGGACGATGCGCCAGCGGCAGATCGGCCAACTCGGCCAATGACACCGGATCGCCCGAGACCAGCTCGGGCGCACAGGCGTCGAGGTACGCCGCGCGGTCGTCCGGGTGGTGCCACTCGTGCGGCATCAGGTTCAGCTTGGCCAGGCCGCACTCGCCCATGAAGGGGTTGACCGACACGTAGCTGAAACAGCGTTGCTGGTAGCCGGCCAGCACGATGCCCACCTGCCCGCCGCGGGCCTTCGGCACGATGCCGAACAGCGCCAGCGCACGACGGTGGTAGGCGAAGTACTCGGCCGCGACCACCGGGTGCGAAGGCACGCGCAGTGGGTGCCCCGTGGTGCCCGAGGTGGTGAAGCAGATCAACTGGTCCAGCGTCAGCGAGCGCGGGACGTGGTCTTCGAGACGGGCACTCAGGTCGTCGCGCCGGATGGGCTCAATGTCCTGCCAGCGCGGTGGGCGCGCGGCGCTGCGCCGGCGTGCCGGCAGATCGGCCCAGGTACGGCGCACGAAACCGTCGATCCATCCAGGCATGCCCGGTGCCGGCATGGCGGCCTGCCGCACCCGCCATTGCCGCCAGCGCGCCCAGCACAGGCTCGCCCAATCCAACCGGTGCCCGCTGAAATGCCGGTACGCAGGTGCACACGGGTGGCCGCGCAACCAGCGCAGCATCTGCCGGCCCGGCGCACCGAGCAGCGGAAACCGCCGCGGATCAAACAGCTCGGCTTCCATTGCGGCCGGCAGCGGCGCAGCGCTGTGCCGGTCGTGTCGGCGCGGGTCAGGTCGCAGCGGGCTCATTCGCGCGTGTACTTGTCGGCCGCCTCCTGGGCTTCATCGCTGTCCAGCCGTTCGATCAGCGGTGGCGAAGGCTCGCCGGGCGCCGGTGCCGGCGGCTCACCCGGCAGCCGCGGCACCGCCTTCCAGAAGGCGAGTGCGAAGGCGGCCAGACCCAGCAGCACCAGCAGGCCTTGCAGCGCTTGGCCCAGGCCCAGCCAAGCCTCGAACATGACCAGCAGCACGCCCCCGCACAGCAGCGACCAGAGCAGCAGAACCAGGCGCCAGGGGCCCTTGACCCAGCGCGCAGCCAGGCCCACCGCCAAGGCCGACAAGCCCCACGCCAACTCGGGAATGCCGGCCGCGGCCGCCAGCAGGCTGTGCCCGATGCGCATGGTCAGCGCGGTGAACAGCAGGCTCACCGACAAGGCGGCGCAATGCCGCCAGACGGTGGGCAGCCTGAAGTTCATCGCCATGCCGGTGCCCAGCAGCAGCACCAGCCCACCGAGCACGATGACGGCGGGCCAGGGTAACTGCGCCAGGCGCGTCAGTGATTCGACGGCCCACGCCGCCAGTGGATGCGCGGCAGCGGCCTCTGCGCTCACGCCGCCACCCCGTGGGCGGCGACGCTGCCCTCGAAGCGGCCCGGGGCGGGCGCAGACCGTGGACGGAGGGGGGTGCACTCGGCGGACGACATCCACCGAGTATCCACGCGCCGCGCGTCAGCCAGCCAGCGCCCCGCGCGTCATCAGCCAGCCAGCGCTCCGCGCATCAGCCCGCGAGCGCTCCGCGCAAGGGCGCCGCCCGCGGCGCGCGCTTCATCCCCACCCATTCGAGCTCGGCGATCACCAAGGTGCCGACGGCCTGCACCGCCAGCATCGCCACGCCCAAGCCAAGCGGCGAGCCGAAGGCACCAAAGGCCGCCATCGCGCAATCGAGCACCCAGACGAAATTGAGCGCCACCACGGCGCCGACGGCCGCACTGGCCACCACCGGGCGGCCGGCCAGCCAGGCCAGCAGCGCCGTCCACGGCAACAGCGCGGCGCCCAGCACCGTCAGCACGGCCGAGGGCAGCCCGGTCCACCCGGCCAGGGGCTCGGCATCGGCGATCAGCGCCAGCGCCGTCAGGCCGCTCAGCACAGCATCCACCCGCAGCACGTTGCGCAGGAACGGGGTCATCGTCAAACGGGACATGGTCATCTCCTTTGGGGTTGGGGTTCGAAGTGACGCCATCGTCGGCGCGGCGGGTCAGTGCGTCGATGACCTCACAGGTCATGGTGGGCAAGCCACGCGGCGCTATCGTTGCCGCATGGACGCCGCCACCCTCACCCGCCCTGCCCCCGCTCGAGCCCCCAACGTTGCCAACGCGCCGGTCGGCGAGCTGCTGCGCCACTGGCGCCAGCACCGCCGCTGGAGCCAGCTCGACCTGGCGACCGAAGCCGAGGTCTCGACCCGGCACCTGAGCTGCATGGAAACCGGCCGCGCGCTGCCCAGCCGCGACATGCTGCTGCGCTTGGCCGAGCGGCTGGACGTGCCGCTGCGCGAGCGCAACCGGCTGCTCACCGCCGCGGGTTACGCGCCGATGTACCGCGAGCGCCCGCTGGCCGACCCGGCCCTGCAACCCGCCCACGCCGCCGTGCAGCGCGTGCTGCAGGCGCACGACCCGTACCCCGCGCTGGCGGTGGACCGGCACTGGAACCTCGTCGCTCACAACCGCGCCGCATCGGCTTTCATGGCCGGCCTGCCAGACGAGCTGATGACGCCGCCGATCAATGTGCTGCGCGCGTCGCTGCACCCGCAAGGCCTGGCGCCGCGCATCGCCAACTTCGGCGCCTGGCGCGAGCACCTGTTCGAGCGGCTGGCGCACCAGGTGCAAACCAGTGGCGACCCGGTGCTGGCCGCATTGGCCGATGAACTGCGCGCGCTGCCGCTGCCCCCCGGCTTCACCGAGGCCGCGCCCGCGCCGCGCGGCATGGTCGACATCGCCGTGCCGCTGCAGCTGCATTCGCCGGTCGGCCTGCTCAGCTTCATCAGCACGATCACGGTCTTCGGCACGCCGGTCGAGGTGACGCTGTCCGAGCTGGCGATAGAGGCCTTCTTTCCGGCCGACGACGCGACAGCCAAGGCGCTGACGACGATGGCGGCCGCCGCTGCGGATTAACCCTCGCTTCCAGCGTCGCCGGGGTGACGGACAGTGCGGCCACGGCCTGCGATAACCAGCGCCTGCTTGATTGGAGTCAAACGGTATGACCGCCACCCCCACCCCCACCGCCACCGACACCCGCTACCGCATCTGCCCGCTGTGCGAGGCCTGCTGTGGGCTCGATGTGCAGGTGGCC
This sequence comes from Ideonella sp., assembly GCF_041914305.1. Classification (NCBI taxonomy): domain Bacteria; kingdom Pseudomonadati; phylum Pseudomonadota; class Betaproteobacteria; order Burkholderiales; family Sphaerotilaceae; genus Ideonella; species Ideonella sp. The sequence goes on along the minus strand of NZ_JAYSDQ010000017.1, from coordinate 161,297 downwards.
GACGGCAAGGTGCTCGCCATCCGCGGCAAGGCGAACGACGCGTTCTCGCAGGGCTACATCTGCCCCAAGGGCTTCGCGCTGAAAGACCTGCACGAAGACCCCGACCGCCTGCGCCAGCCGCTGGTGCGCCGCAACGGCGAGTTGCAGCCCGCCACCTGGGACGAAGCCTTCGACGAGATCGAGCGGCGCCTGGTGCCGATCATCGAGCAGCAGGGGCGCGATGCGGTCGGCTTGACGGTGGGCAACCCGGCGGCGCACAAGATGTCGCTGCTGCTGTACTTTGGCCGCCTGGCGCGTGCGCTGGGCACGAAGAACATCTACTCCGCCTCGACGCTGGACCAGATGCCCAAGCAGCTGGCTGCCGGCTGGCTGTTCGGCAACTGGTTCTCGATCGCGGTGCCCGACATCGACCGCTGCGACTTTCTGCTGATCCTCGGTGCGAACCCGATGGCAAGCAACGGCAGCCTGTGGACGGTGACCGACTTCCGCGGCCGCGCCAAGGCGCTGCGCCAGCGTGGCGGCCAGATCGTCGTCGTCGACCCACGCCGCAGCGAGACGGCCGCCATCGCCGACGCGCACCACTTCATCCGCCCCGGGGCCGATGTGTTTTTGCTGGCGGCGATGGCCCACACGCTGTTCGACGAGGGCCTCGCGCGGCCGGGCCGGCTGGCCGAGTGGACGGCCGGCATCGACGCGGTGCGCGACGCCGTCCGCCCGTTCGCCCCCGAGGCGGTGGCCGAGCGTTGCGGCATCGCGGCCGAGACGATCCGCGCGCTGACGCGCCAGCTGGCGACGACCGAGCGGGCCTGCGTCTACGGTCGCATCGGCACCTGCACGCAAGAGTTCGGCACGCTGTCGTCGTGGCTGGTCGACGTGTTGAACGTGCTGACCGGCCACCTGGACGCACCCGGCGGCGCGATGTTCCCGAAGGCCGCCGCCTTTGCCGCCAACACCCAGGGCAAGCCCGGCACCGGCCGTGGCGTGGTCACCGGCCGCCACGCCAGCCGCGTCAGCGGCGCGCCCGAGGTGTTCGGCGAGCTACCGATGACGCTGCTGGCCGAAGAGATCGAAACCGCCGGCCCGGGCCAGATCAAGGCGCTGATCACCGTGGCGAGCAACCCGGTGCTCTCGTCGCCCGGCGGCGCCCGGCTCGAGAAGGCGCTCGACTCGCTGGACTTCATGCTCAGCCTGGACATCTACCTCAACGAGACCACGCGCCACGCAGACGTGGTGCTGCCCGGCCTGTCGCCGCTGGAAGACACGCACTACGACGTGAGCTTCCCGCAGTTCTCGCACCGCAACCACGCGCGCTACAGCGCCGCCGTGTTCGAGCCGCCGGCCGATCAGCCGGCCGAATGGCAGAGCCTGTTGCGGCTGATCGCCATCGCGCGTGGGCAAGGCGCACGCAGCGATGTGCAGGCGCTCGACGACGAGCTGCTCGCGCAAGAGGTGAACCGGCAGGCCGGCGAGCATGCCGCCGCGGTCCTGGCGGCGCTGCAGCGCGGTGGGCGCCGCGGCCCCGAGCGCCTGCTCGACCTGGCGCTTCGCACCGGCCCGTACGGTGACCTGTTCGGCATGAAGCCCGATGGCCTGAACCTGGACAAGGTGATGGCGGCCGACGGCGGCATCGACCTGGGCGCCCTGCAGCCGCGCATCCCCGAGCTGCTGCGCACACCCAGCGGCCGCATCGAGCTGGCGCCACCGGCCTGCCTGGCCGACCTGCAGCGCGCCTTCACCCGGCTGGGCGAGCCGGCGCCCGCGATGGTCATCGTCGGCCGGCGCGAGGTGCGCAGCAACAACAGCTGGATGCACAACCTGCACACGCTGGCCAAGGGCCCCGAGCGCTGCACCGTGCTGATGCACCCGGCCGATGCCGAGCGCCTGGGCCTGGCCCAAGGCGCACTGGCACACATCAGCGCCGCCCAAGGCGATGGCCATGGCGATGCCGATATCGACCGCAGCGTGACCGCGCCGATCGCCATCAGCGCCGACATGATGCCGGGCGTGATCAGCCTGCCGCACGGCTGGGGCCACGACAAGCCCGGCGCCAAGCTGCGCGTGGCCGCCGAGCGGCCCGGCGCCAACCTGAACGCGGTGCTGGACCCTTCGTTGCGCGACCCGCTGTCGGGCAACGCAGTGCTGTCGGGGGTGGCCGTGACGGTGAGGCAGGTCGTCAGCGCACGGTGAGACTTGGCCGGTACGATCGCGGCGGCTGAACCACCGGAGCGAACCGCCCATGCAAGTCGTCTGCCTCGATCTCGAAGGCGTGCTGGTCCCCGAGATCTGGATCGAGTTTTCTCAGCGCACCGGCATCGCCGAGTTCTCGCGCACCACCCGCGACGAGCCGGACTACGACAAGCTGATGCGCTTTCGCATCGACCTGCTGGCCCGGCGCGGCCTGAAGCTGGCCGACATCCAGCGCGTGATCGCCGGCATGGCCCCGCTGCCCGGGGCACGCGAGTTTCTCGATGGCTTGCGCGAGCGCTTCCAGGTCATCATCCTGTCGGACACGTTCTACGAATTCGCCGACCCGCTGATGCGCCAGCTCGGCCGGCCCACGCTGTTCTGCCACCGGCTGCTGGTCGACGACGAAGGCTTCGTGCGCGACTACCGGCTGCGCCAACCCGACCAGAAGCGCCATGCGGTGAACGCGCTGAAGGGCCTGAACTTCCAGGTGATGGCGGCCGGTGATTCATACAACGACACCGGCATGCTCGGCGCGGCCGATGCGGGGTTCCTGATCCACCCGCCCGAGGCGATTGCGCTGCAGTTTCCGCAGTTCAAGGCCCACCACGGCTACGACGACCTGCGGCGCTCGATCGACGAGGCCGCGGCCCGGTTGCACGCAGGCTGACCTGGCGCTTCAAGCGCAGACCCGGTACGACTTCTCGTAAGTGGCCGCTGCAAAAAGAAGATCCTAGGATGGGCCACGCTGCCAGCGGGTGAACGCCGGTGCTGCGCCCCGCAGGCCAGACCTTCTCGTTGACATGGATGCAGGGCCCGTGGTGCCGTCGACGCCCGCGGCGGCGTGAATCCGTAAAACCATGAGGAGTGTCATTCATGAAACGTTTTTGCCGTGGTGCACTGGGTACGACGGTCGCGCTGGCGTGTGCAGCGTCTGCCCATGCCGCTTGCGGTGATTCGCGTGACGCGCTGATTCAGGAATACGTCACCTACGGGGTCAGCCTGCGCCCCACCTGCTCGAATTTCACGAGCAGCCGGCGCACCGAGTACTTCGCCTTTTCCGAGCTCGAGACGGGCGACTATTCGTGGGCCTTGCTCAGGTCGCCGTTTGTCGCCGCCAAGTCCACGGGTTATGGCATCGACCGCTGGCGTTATGAATACGGCGGCCCGCGCTACACCAACAGCGTCTACCGCAACCCCGCGCGCAACCGGCGCATCGGCGGGGCCACGCAAAGCCGCCACATGTATGGCGACGCGGCAGACCTGGACAACCGCAGCGGCAGCACGTCGGAGTGGTGGAACATGTACTACGCCGCAGGCCGCGCGCACGCCGATTGGCGCGAGCCGACGAACGGCCCTTGCGGCTATGCCTGCCACCACGCCGACTGGCGCAGCCACTCGGGCGGGTATTCGAGCACCCGGCCGACCGAGAAGGCTGCCGACAGCCAGGGCGTGGCCGAAGCGCTCGCTGTGTTCGACGCGTCGGGCTTCGACTCGCCCGACTGGCAGGCCCGGGCCGCCATGCTGGGGCGCTTGCTCGACGCGGTGGGCGGCACCGAGACCCTGGGGTTCCGCGCCGGCCGGGTGGGCGACCTGCTCGCGTCTGTCGAATCGGCTGCAGCCGATGGCGTGAAGGCACGGTTGGTGTCGATGCTCGCCCTCGAAAACCGCGAGGTGCTGATCGAAAAGGCCCCGGTGTCCGAAGACCGGAGCGAATACCACGCGGCCTTGACCGGCGTGGTGGCGAACCTGCGCGACGCCCGGGCCCTGCCCGCGCTAGGCGCCGCGCTGCCCACCGGCTTCATCGCGCAACGCGGCGTGGCACTGTTGGGCGTCGCGGCCGTCCCGACGCTGTCACAAGCTTTCGACAGCGGGCTCGAGCCGGCGCAGGCCGGCGCGCTGCATTCGCTGGAGCTGTTGCTGGCTGAGCAGCACGAGCCGATGCCGGCCGCCGACCGGCGGGCCGTCCGCCGCATCGTGCTCGGCGGCCTGGCGCATCCGGACTTCAACATCCGCCTGGCCGCGGTCGGCGCGGCCGCGCACCTGGCGGCCACGGACGCCAGCGTGAGAGACGCCCTCGTTCAACTGAGGGACACCGACCCCTACCAGAACCTTGACCCCGAGGGCATCTCGCCCGCCTACCCCGTGCGCGCCGCGGTGGCGCAGCGTTTGTAGGGTCGGCCGGCTGTGTGGGCGATCAGAACCGCATCTTCAGGTTGACGCCCACCGCCCAGGCGCGCAGGCGCGGGCTGTCTTCGTCTTCACGCGGCCAGAAGTGGCCGAGCACCACGCCGCCGAGCAGCCAGTCTTGATAGACCGGCTGCTCCCACCGGACCTGCACGCCGTAGTCGCCCAGGGCCACGCCCGAACCGGTTTCACCGCTGGCCAGGGTCTCGAGGGCCAGCACCCGCTGGTCGCCGAAAGACCGGTAGGCCCCCAGCAGCGTGGACCATTCGAAGTGCTCCGACTCTTGCGTGATGGTGGCCGAGTTGAGCCAGCGCGCCGCCAGCTCGGGCGTGAAGGCATGCTCGTACGAGAACGCGGTGGTCGAGCCGAAGCGATCGTCGAGCGACCAGAACACCGTCTGCCGAAAGTCGGCCAGGTCGTTCGGGCCGATCAGCCACTCGCTGCGGTAACGCGCCTGGGCAAACGGGTTGAGCCCGCCGCGCAGGCCGAGCCGCAGGTCGACCGAATCGTTCAGCGCACGGCCGAGGCCGGCGAAGAAATCGCGGTCGCGGGTGTCGTCGAGCAGGCGGTCCTGGCGCGAGAAGGCGCCGGGCCTGTCGGTGATGATGTCGCGCTGGTCGTCGCGGCCGACGAAGGCGTACAGCCGCTCTTCGACGTTCGGCAGGCGAAAGCGCGCGTTGAAACGCACGTCGAAGTCGGGCTTGTCGTGCTGGCGCAAGAGCAGCGCGGTGCTGAGGCGGCCGTCGCTGACCTTGCCGCCCTGCTCGAACGGCCGGTCGCCGAACCAGCTGTCGACGCCGCGCGCCAGCCAGACGGCGATCGAGCGCACCGTGCTGCGGGCATTTTCGGCCACGATCGAGACCTCGGGCGGCGGCGGCTCGTCCTCGGTGGCGGCGTGGCATGGGGGCGCTGCCACGCACGCCAGGAGCGCGAGTGAGAGCGAGGTGATGTGATGTGAGTGGCGGGTTAGCACGTGCGGAATGTAGCGCCACCGGGCCGCATGGCCACGGCGCTCGCCCCGCCCGGCTTTGTCGGCCGTCAAGCGCGGCGCTGCCGCCCTCTCGGGCGCGCGCTGGCCGCCGCCGTGCTCGAGGTGAGCGCGCAGGGTCTCGGCGGGGTGGGCTTCGCGCTGCGGTGCAGCCAGGTGGATCGGGGGCATGGCCTGCCCATGGCAAACGCAGTGCCCGGGCCCACATCGCCTGAGCCGACAAGCCGCGTAAGCCCGAAGAGGCCAGACGCGCCGGCCGCGTCTATCATCGTTCGCACCGGGCTGTGTCATGGCCCGCCCCGCCTGGATGCTCGACCGCCTGCTTCCGTCGCTCCCGCCCGGTGTCCGCCTGCTGGTGCTCAACATCGGCTTGGGCCTGGCGTACTACGTGACGGCGCAACTCGGCATGCTGCTGGCCATCGGGCCGCTGCGCATCACCGCGATCTGGCCACCCTCTGGCATTGCGCTGGCGGGGCTGGTGCTGTGCGGCCCGCGCGTGTTCCCGGGGCTGCTGCTGGGCGCGCTGACCACCCATTTCTTCGATTTCTTCGGCCCCCATGTGGGCTACGGCGGCACCGCCTTGCTGGGGGCCACGATGCTGGCCAGCGGCTCGCTCGCGCAGGCGGCGCTGGCCGCTCACCTGGCGCGCCATGTGCCTTACCGGGCCGAGGCGGCACCGCTGCGGCAGACGCTGCACTTCGCACTGGTGGTGGGCGCCTGCAGCCTGATCGCCGCCACGGTGGGCCAGGCCACGCTGTACGCGTTCGGCGTGCTGGCGCCCAAGGAGCTGTTCTTCGGCTGGTTGACCTGGTGGGTCGGCGACGTGTGCGGCATGTTGATCGTCACGCCGCCGGCGCTGCTGCTGCTGCACCCGGCGTTCCGCGGCCAGCGCGTGGCGGTGCAGGCTTTCCCGATCATCTGCCTGGGCCTGGGCCTGACGCTGTTTTCCACGCTGTCGATCGGTGTCGTCGAGCGCGATGTGCACATCGAGCGTTTCCGCTCCGACGGCACGCGGCTGGCGATGGCGCTGCAGAACCACATCGACATGGCCGAGCGCGACCTCGAGATCCTGCAGCGCATGTTCTACAAGACCGAGCTGCAGCCGGACGAGTTTCGCGCCGTCTCGGGGCCGATGCTGCTGCGCAGCCCTTGGCAGCAGCACTTTGCCTACCTGCCGCGCGTCAGCGTGGTCGACCGCGATTCGTTCGAGGCCCGCCACGGCGGCCTGTCGCTGCGCGAGATGAGCCCACGCGACACGGTGGTCTCGGCCGGCCTGCGGCCCGAGTATTTCCCGGTGCTGTGGACCGACCCCGAGGCGGGCCACGAGGCGCTGACCGGCATCGACCACCTAGCCGACCCGCAGCGTGGCATGGCGATCGACAAGGCGCGCGCCAGCGGCCACATCGCCGCCTCGCTGCCGCTGCACTCGGTGGCGCAAACGGCCACCAGCGAGCTGGTGCAGGTGCTGTATGCGCCGCTGGCCGGCATTGGCGCGCAGGCACCGCTGTCCGATGCGCAGAACGTGCGCGGCATGGTGTCGGCCACGATCGACGTCGGCCAGCTGCTGCGCGCCGCGGTGGCGCAGATGGCGGTCGAGGGCCACCACCTGTTGCTGTACGACCCCGACGCGCCGGCAGCCCATGCGCTGGACTGGCCAGCCGGCCAAACCCTGGTCACCCGCGACCAGGCCGAGCGCGAGCGGGTGCTGCCGCAGCTCAACAGCGGCATTCACCACCAGGTCGAGCTGCACGTGGCCGACCGGCGCTGGGTGCTGCTGATGCAGCCCGCGTGGGCCCAGCTGGCGCCCCGCCCGGGCTGGCTGCAGCTGGCCGTGCTGGCCTCGGGGCTGGCCTTCACGGCGCTGCTGACCGGCTTCATGGTCGCGCGCCGGCGCCATGACCTGCTGGTGCGCGACCAGCGGCAGGCGCTCGAGACCCAGGTGGCAGAACGCACCCACGAGCTGGCCCAGAGCAACCAGTCGCTGCGCGGCGAGGTGGCCGAGCGCGAGCGCGCCGAACACCAGTTGCAGATGTTCCACTGGCTGGCCGAGAGTGCGCACCAGGGGCTGGGCATCTCCGAGCTGGACGGGCGCATGGTCTACCTCAACCCGGCCCTGCGCCAGATGACCGGCGACGTCGACTGGACCCCATCGACCAACCGCAACCTGCTCGACTACCTGGGCCGGCGCTTCCGCCAGGTCTTCGTCGACGAAGCCATGCCGGCGATGAAAGAGCATGGCCACTGGGAGGGCGAGTGGCGCATCGCCGCCCGCGAGGGCCGGCCGGGCCGCGTGCTGGACCAGTCGCACTTCATTTTGAAAGACGATCTCGGCCACCCGCTCTACATGGCGAGCCTGATCACCGACGTGACGCAGCAGCGCGCGGTGGAAGACGAACTGCGCGACGCGCAAAAACGCGCCGAGGCCGCGAACCGCGCGAAGTCGATGTTCCTGGCCAACATGAGCCACGAGATCCGCACGCCGCTGAATGCCGTGCTCGGCTTCACGCAGATCCTGTTGGCCGACCGCAGCGTGCCGGCGGCGGCGCACCAGCGGCTGGAGGTGATCCTGTCGGCGGGCAACCGGCTGCTGGGCTTGATCAACGACGTGCTGGACCTGGCCAAGATCGAATCCGGCAAGCTGAACCTGGTGCTGCAGACGTTCGACCTGCACCGCGAGCTGCAGGACATCAGCCACCTGTTCGCCAGCCGCGTGGCGGCCAAGGGCCTGGCCTGGGAGGCCGACCTGTCGGGCCTGCCGGCGCCGTCGATGGTGCATGGTGACCGCACGAAGATCGGCCAGGTGGTCATCAACCTGCTCGGCAACGCGCTGAAGTTCACCGAGGCCGGCCGCATCCGGCTGCAGGCCTGGCGCGACGGCGCGGCGCTGTGGGTCGAGGTCGAAGACAGCGGCCCCGGCATGAGCGCCGTCGAGCTGGAGCAGCTCTTCGCCCCCTTCAGCCAGGGCGAGGCCGGCCGCGAGAAGGGCGGCTCGGGTCTGGGCCTGGTGCTCTCGCGCGACATCACCCGCGCGATGGGCGGCGAGCTGTCGCTGACCAGCGAGCCGGGCGTGGGCACGCGGGCCCGCGTCACGCTGCCGCTGCCGGCCGTAGACGCAGAACCCGGCGCGGCGCAGGTGGACGTGCACCTGGCGCAGCTGGACCCGGCCACGCCATGCCGCGCGCTGGTGGTCGAAGACGACACCGACAGCCGCGACCTGCTGGTCAAGCTGCTGCAGGACGTGGGCTGCCAGGTGCAGCAGGCCGAAGACGGCCAGGCCGGGCTGGAAGCCTGCCGCAGCCAGCCCTTCGACATCGTGTTCAGCGACATCCGCATGCCGCGCCTGACCGGTGTCGACATGATCCGCGCGCTGCGGGCGGCGCCCGAGACCGAGGCGCTGCCGGTGGTGGCCGTCACCGCGTCGAGCCTCGAACACGAGCGGCGCTTCTACATCGAGATCGGCTTCCAGGACTTCGTGCCCAAGCCCTACCCGTTCCGCGACATCTACCGCATGCTGGCCCAGCACGCCAAGGTGCGCTTCATCGAAGAGCCGGCACCGCCCGCAGCCCCCGGCCCGGCCCCAGCAGCCGAGCCGGCGCCCGACACGCCGGTGCCGCTGGACACCGAAGCGCGGCAACGCCTGGCCGAGTTGCAGGCCGCGGCCGCCGGCGGCGACCTGGCCCAGGTCAAGCGCCTGCTGGCCGGCCTGGCGCCGGGCCTGCTGGGCCCCGCGCGGCGGCGAGCCTGGGAAGACGCCGCCAAGCGCTACGACTTCCAGGGCCTCGAAGACGCGGTGCGTGAGTTTGTCGCGCAATCGCCGATGGGCCCGTAGGCTGAGGCAAACGCACGTCGGGACAAGCCCGAAAAGCTTGAGCCGGCAGCGCAACCCTGGCATACACTGGGTTTTCTTCGGCACCTCGTTTGCTCCAGCAGTGACCGGAATCAAGCTCACCGTCCTCATCGTCGACGACACACCCGAGAACATCGATGTGCTGAGCGCTGTGCTCGACGGCATGGGCTGCGAGCTGATGGTGGCCACCAACGGCCCCCGCGCGCTGGAGCTCGCGGCGCGCCGCCACCCCGACCTGATCCTGCTCGACGTAATGATGCCGGGCATGGACGGCTTCGAGGTCTGCCGCCGCCTGAAGGCCGACATGGCGCTGGCCGAGATCCCGGTGATCTTCTGCACCGCCCGCACCGACGACATCAGCACCGGCTTCGAAGCCGGCGGCAGCGACTACATCACCAAGCCGATCAATGCCGACGAGGTGCTCGCACGTGTGCGCCACCAGATCGAGCGCCAGGCGCTGCTGCGCGATCTGCGCGAGCTGAACCGCAGCCTCGAAGAGCGGGTGCGCGAGCGCACCGCCGAACTCACGCTGGCCAACCGGCAGCTGCGCGTCGAGATCAACGAGCGGCGCTACATGCAAGACCGGCTGAACTACCTGGCCACGCACGATTTCGTGACCCGGCAGTACAACCGCGGCGCGCTCGACGCCCATGTGTCCGAGCTGCTGGCGCGCATCCAGCGCCAGGCCCTGTCGGCCGTGTTCCTGCTGATCGACATCGACCAGTTCCGCCTCGTCAACGAGACCTGCGGTTGTGTGGCCGGCGACGAGCTGCTGCGCCAGTTCGCCGACCTGGTCGGCGGCGCGCTGCAGCGGTCCGACTTCTTCGCGCGGCTGGGCGGCGACAAGTTCGCCGTCGTCAGCGAAGACCAGAGCGAAGAAGGCGGCACCGCGCTGGCGCGCCAGATCCACCGGCAGATCAGCGAGTTCGAGTTCCAGTGGGAAGAGCGCTCGTTCAAGCTCGCGGCGTCGATCGCGGTGGTGCGCATCCAGCGCGACATCGTCTCGTTCGACCAGCTGATGCTGATGGCCGACGAAGCCGCCTACCTGGCCAAGCGCGAAGGCCGCGGCTCGATCTGCGTCTACGACCCCAAGCGCAGCGCCAGCGACGCCCAACGCGAATCGATCAACTGGGCGCTGGTGCTGTTCGACGCGCTGAAGGAAAACCGGCTGCGCATGTTCTGCCAGCGGCTGGAGCCATTGGCCAACGGCGATGGCACGCCCCGGCGCCTGCACCTGGAAACGCTCGCCCGCCTGTGGGACCCGGTGCGCGAGAAGCTGCTGATGCCGGCCAATTTCATCGCCCCGGCCGAGCGCTTTCACCTCGTCACCGACATCGACCGCTGGATGATCGGCCAGGTGGTCGCGCTGCTGGGCCAGGTGCCCGACCTGCACGAACAGATCGGCCAGATCGCCGTCAACCTGTCGGCCATCACGATCCGCGAGCCGGCGCTGTGCGACTACGTGGCCGAGTTGCTGGCCACGCACCAGGTGCCCGGCCGCCTGCTGTGCTTCGAGATCACCGAGACCGAGGCGATCACCAATCTGCAAAGCGCCAGCAGCTTCATGCAGAAACTGCGCGACCTGGGCTGCCGCTTCTCGCTCGACGATTTCGGCAGCGGCTTCGCCTCGTTCACCTACCTGCGCCGCCTGCCCTTCGACTCGATCAAGATCGACGGCATGTTCGTGCGCGACATGGACGCCGACGACGTGCACAGCGGCATGGTGCGCTCGATGGCCGAGATGGGCCGCCTGCTGAACAAGCCCATCGTCGCCGAATGCGTCGAAAACGAGCGCGTGGCCACGATGCTGCGCTCACTGGGCATCGACTGGGCCCAGGGCTACCTGTACCACCAGCCCGAAGCGCTGACGCCCGAGCTGCTGCGCGCGTGGCTGAACGCCGGCCAGGCGGGCGCACAAAAGGTCGCCTGAAGCAGCCTCTTGGGTCGGCCAGGCTGAAGCAGGCTCAAGGCAAAGCGACACGAGCGGCGCAGTGCGCCCTGCCGCCCCCAATCACGCCCCGATCTTTGATGAGCGACCGGCGAACGCTTCACCGGTCGCAGCAAGCGCGGGCTCAGCCCACCCAGCGCCGTGCGTTGCGGAACATCCGCATCCACGGGCTCAGCGCGGCGATGTCACCGTTGGTCCAGCTCATCTGCGCGTTGCGGAAGACGCGCTCGGGGTGCGGCATCAGCGCGCTGAAGCGGCCATCGGCCGTCGTCACCGCGGTCAAGCCGTCGGGGCTGCCGTTCGGGTTGAACGGGTAGACCTCGGTCGGCGCGCCGTGGCCGTCGACGAAGCGCATCGCCTTGTGCACCAGCGTCGCGTTGCCGCGCTGCGAGAAGTCGGCAAAGCCTTCGCCGTGGGCCACCGCGATCGGCGCGCGGCTGCCGGCCATGCCGGTGAAGAAGATCGACGGGCTCTCGAGCACCTCGACCATCGCCAGCCGGCCTTCGAACTGCTCGCTCTTGTTGCGGGTGAACTTGGGCCAGTCCTGCGCGCCGGGGATGATGGGGCTCAGCGCCGCCATCATCTGGCAGCCGTTGCACACGCCCAGCGCGAAGCTGTCGCTGCGGGCGAAGAAGGCGGCGAACTGCTCGGCCAGCACCGGGTTGAACATCACCGAGCGCGCCCAGCCTTCACCGGCACCCAGCGTGTCGCCATAGCTGAAGCCACCGCAGGCGATGAAGCCCTGGAACTGGTCCAGCCGCGCGCGGCCGGCGTGCAGGTCGCTCATGTGCAGGTCGAAGGTGTCGAAGCCTGCCTTGTCCATCGCATAGCTCATCTCGACATGGCTGTTGACACCCTGCTCGCGCAGGATCGCCAGCTTCGGCCGGGTCTTGTTGATGAACGGCGCGGCAATGTCTTCGGCCGGGTCGTAGGTCAGGTGCACGTGCAGGCCGGGGTCGTCACCACCCGCAGCGGCGTGTTCGCTGTCGGCGCCCGCCGGGTTGTCGCGCAGGCGGCTGATGCGCCAGCTGACATCGTCCCAGGCCTGGTGCAGCTCGCGCAGCGGCGCGCTGAACTGGGCCTTGGCATCGCGCCAGACTTCGACCACCTGCTTGTCGTTGGTCTTGCCGACGACATGGCTCAGCGTCGACAGGCCATGGGCGCGCAGCGTGGCGAGCACCGCGTCGCGCTCGCTCGTCTTCACCTGCACCAGCGCGCCCAGCTCTTCGTTGAACAGCGCCTTCAGCGTCAGCTCGTCGCGGCGGCCGCTGACCTGGGCCGCCCAGTTCTTCGAGTCGCCCATCTCGGCGCGGCTGTCGCTGATGCCGTCGCCTTCGGTGACCAGCATGTCGACATTCAGGCTGACGCCGCGGTGGCCGGCGAAGGCCATTTCGCAGGCCGCCGCCCACAGGCCGCCGTCGGAGCGGTCGTGGTAGGCCAGCAGCTGGCCCCGGCCACGCAGCTCGTTGATCGCAGCGACCAGCGACTTCAGGCGCGCCGCATCGTCGAGGTCGGGCACCGTGTCGCCGAACTGCTGCAGCGTCTGTGCCAGGATCGAGCCGCCCATGCGGGCCTTGCCGGCCCCCAGGTCGACCAGGATCAGCGTGGTGTCACCGTCTTGCAGCTGCGGCGTCAGCGTGCCGCGCACGTCGTCCAGCGTGACGAACGCCGTGACGATCAGCGACACCGGCGCAACGACCTGCTTCTGCACGCCAGCGTCTTGCCAACGGGTGCGCATCGACAGCGAATCCTTGCCGACCGGCACGCCGATGCCGAGCGCCGGGCACAGCTCCATGCCCACCGCCTTCACGGTGTCGTACAGCGCCGCGTCTTCACCCGGCTCGCCGCAGGCCGCCATCCAATTGCAGCTGAGCTTGACGTGCTCGAGCGTGATCGGCGCGGCCAGCAGGTTGGTGATGGCCTCGGCCACCGCCATGCGGCCCGAAGCCGGCGCATCGAGCGCTGCCAGAGGCGTGCGCTCGCCCATGCTCATCGCCTCGCCGCGCAGGCCGGCGTAGTCCGCCAGCGTGACGGCGCAATCGGCCACCGGCACCTGCCACGGGCCGACCATCTGGTCGCGGTGGTTCAGGCCGCCCACGGTGCGGTCGCCGATCGTCACCAGGAAGCGCTTGCTGGCCACGGTCGGGTGGCGCAGCACGTCGAACGCGGCGGTCTTCAGCTCGACGCCGGTCAGGTTCAGCGGTGCCAGTTCACGCGCCACGCGGGTCACGTCGCGCTGCATCTTGGGCGGCTTGCCCAGCAGCACGTCCATCGGCATGTCGATCACGCGCTCGCCACCGGGGCCGTCTTCGAGGACCAGCTCCTTGTCGTCGGTCGCGACGCCGACGATCGAGAACGGGCAGCGCTCACGCTCGCACATCTGCTCGAACAACGGCAGCAGGTCCGGGTTCACGGCCAGGACGTAGCGCTCCTGGCTCTCGTTGCACCAGATCTCTTTCGGTGCCAGGCCGGTTTCTTCCAGCGGCACCTTGCGCATGTCGAAGCGCGCGCCCTTCTCGGCCCCGTCGACCAGCTCGGGGAAGGCATTGCTGATGCCGCCCGCGCCGACGTCGTGCACGGCGACGATCGGGTTCGTCTCGCCCAGCGCCCAGCAGTGGTTGATGACCTCTTGCGCCCGGCGCTGGATCTCGGGGTTGCCGCGCTGCACCGAATCAAAATCCAGCGCCGCGGTGTTGGTGCCGGCCGCCATCGAGCTGGCGGCGCCGCCGCCCATGCCGATGCGCATGCCCGGGCCGCCCAGCTGGATCAGCAGCGTGCCGGCGCCGAACGGCAGCTTGTGCGTCTGGCCATCGCTGATGGTGCCCAGGCCGCCGGCGATCATGATCGGCTTGTGGTAGCCGCGGCGGATGGCGCCTGAGCCCTCGCCCACCGTCTGCTCGAAGACGCGGAAGTAGCCGCCCAGCGCGGGCCGGCCGAACTCGTTGTTGAACGCCGCGCCGCCCAGCGGCCCCTCGGTCATGATCTGCAGCGGGCTGGCGATGTGCTCGGGCTTGCCGTAGGGGCTGGTTTCCCAGGGCTCGTGGGTGCCCGGCAGGTTCAGGTTCGAGACACTGAAGCCGGTCAGGCCCGCCTTGGGCTTGGCGCCCCGGCCGGTGGCACCCTCGTCGCGGATCTCGCCGCCCGAGCCGGTGGAAGCGCCGGGGAACGGCGAGATCGCCGTCGGGTGGTTGTGCGTTTCCACCTTCATCAGCACGTGCGCCGTTTCATGGCGCGAGCCGTACTTGGGCGCGTTGGTGAAGCCTTCGGGCAGCCAGCGCTCGACCGGGCCGCCTTGCATCACCGCGGCGTTGTCGCTGTAGGCCACGATGCTGCGCTGCGGGTTGGTCTTCTCGGTGTGGCGGATCATGCCGAACATCGACAGCGGCTGCTTCTGCCCGTCGATCGTGAACTCGGCGTTGAAGATCTTGTGGCGGCAGTGCTCGCTGTTGGCCTGCGCGAACATCATCAGCTCGACATCGGTCGGGTTGCGCTTCAGCCCGGTGAAGGCGTTGACCAGGTAATCGATCTCGTCGCCCGACAGGGCCAGGCCGAACTCGGTGTTGGCCTTTTCCAAGGCCGCCCGGCCCTGGCCCAGCACGTCGACATGGGCCATCGGCTCGGCCGGCTGTTCGTCGAACAGGTGCCTGGCGGCCTCGCGCTCGAAGGCCACGCTCTCGGTCATGCGGTCGTGCAGCAGCGCGGCACAGGCCTGGCGCTCGTCGGCCGTCAGCGGCTTGGTGCCGCCCAGCAGGCCCGTCTTCAGCGTCAGCCGGTATTCGGTGACGCGCTCGACGCGGTGGATGCCGAGGCCGCAGTTGTGGGCGATGTCGGTGGCCTTGCTGGCCCAGGGCGACACGGTGCCCAGGCGGGGCATCACGACGACCAGCTCAGCTTCGGCGGCGCCTTTCGCCGTGTCCGCCGGGTCGCCGTAGCGCAGCAGCGAGGCCAGCTTGTCCAGCGCGCCGGCGTCGAGGCTGGCGTCGCTCCAGGCCCAGTGCACGTGGCGGGCGGTGACACCGGTCACCTTCGGGCAGGCGCCCTGCAGCGCGGCGAGCAGCGCCTGGGCGCGGAAGGCGGACAGGGCGTTGCCGCCCTCGAAGTGCATCAGGTGCTTGGGAGCTGAAGACATGGGGTGACGGCGTGGAGCGGCGGTGGCGGCGCGGCGCGCTCGTGGCGCACCGTGTGGCGGGAGGCCGGCAGCCCTGGGGCACCAGGGGCCAAGCCCGTGAAAACCCGCGATTTTACGGGGGAGTGGAATAATCCCGACCCATGACGATCACATTGAAGTCCGCCGCCGACATCGAAGGCATGCGCGTGGCCGGCCGTTTGGCCTCTGAAGTGCTGGACATGCTGACCCCGCATGTGAAGCCTGGCATCAGCACCGAACAGCTCGACAAGCTGGCGCACGACCACATCGTGAACGTGCAAGGCGGCATCCCCGCCCCGCTGAACTACGCGCCGGCAGGCTACACGCCCTACCCGAAGTCGATCTGCACGTCGATCAACCACCAGGTCTGCCACGGCATCCCGAACGACCGACCCTTGAAGAACGGCGACATCGTCAACATCGATGTCACCGTCATCAAGGACGGCTGGCACGGCGACACCAGCCGCATGTTCGTGGTGGGCGAAGGCTCGATCGCCGCCAAGCGCCTGTGCGCCATCACCTACGAGGCGATGTGGCGCGGCATCGTCAAGGTCAAGCCGGGCGCGCGCCTGGGTGACATCGGCCACGCGATCCAGACCTTTGCCGAGAACCAGGGCTTCTCGATCGTGCGCGAGTTCTGCGGCCACGGCATCGGCCAAAAATTCCACGAAGAGCCGCAGGTGCTGCACTACGGCCGCCCGGGCACGCTCGAAGAATTGGTGCCAGGCATGGTGTTCACGATCGAGCCGATGATCAACGCCGGCCGCCGCGACATCCGCGAAACCGGCGACGGCTGGACCATCGTCACCAAGGACCGTTCGTTGTCCGCCCAATGGGAGCACACGATCGTCGTCACCGACACCGGGTACGAGGTGATGACGGTGTCGGCCGGCAGCCCGCCGGTGCCGGCGTTCGTCACAGGCTGAAGGGCCGTGGAGCGGGATCAGGATGGCGGGGCACTCTGCTCCGTTCGTGTCCCCCGCCGCCAGCCTGCGGCTGCCGGCTCCTCCTTTACCTCACTGCGCAGAGCACCCCGCCATCCTGATCGGCACCGCCTTGCCTCACCAACGCGTGGCAGAACACCTTGCCTGCCGAGGGTATGGGGTGACTGGTGCAGCGAAGTATCAGGAGGAGGCAGCAGCCCCCGGCTGCTGACGGGGGGCGGAGCCCGGACACAAACAGCTCACTCGGCCCGCGCCGCCTCACTTACTGACCGGAACCGGACACCACGGATCCGCTGACATGGCCCCTCTGGACGCCCCCGCCGAGAAGCCCGCCCCCTGCGTCGCCACGCTGCGCGACCGCTTTCGTGGTGGGAAGGCCGAGCTGATCGAGCATTTCCGCAGCTCGCGCCCCACCACCACGAGCGTGGCCAAGCTGCTGCGCGCGTTGGCCCGGCATGTGGACGCCACGCTGCAAGAGCTTTGGCAAGCCAGCGGCATGCCCACCGGCGCCGCGTTGCTGGCCGTGGGTGGTTACGGCCGGGGCGAGCTGTTCCCGCATTCCGATGTCGACGTGCTGGTGCTGCTGCCGCCCACGATGGTGCACGCGGCCGACGACCCCGCCACGCACGCCACCTTGTCGGGCTTCATCACCGCCTGCTGGGACATCGGGCTGGAGATCGGCTCTTCGGTTCGCACGATCGAAGACTGCATCGCCGAAGCGCGCAAGGACGTGACGGTGCAGACCGCGCTGCTCGAAAGCCGCTTTCTCTGCGGCTCGCGGCGCCTGTTCAACGCCTTTCGTCACGCCAACACCGAGGTGATGGACGCACGCGCCTTCTTGCGCGCCAAGTCGCTGGAAATGCGCCAGCGACACGTCAAGTACGAAGACACCCCCTACGCGCTCGAGCCCAACTGCAAAGAAAGCCCCGGCGGTCTGCGCGACCTGCAGGTCGTCATGTGGGTGGCCCGTGCCGCAGGCCTGGGCCGCACCTGGAGCGAGCTGGCCGCCAAGGGGCTGATCACCGCCTTCGAGGTGAAGCAGCTGCAGCGCCACGAAGGCACGCTGAAGCTGGTCCGCGCCCGGCTGCACATGGTGGCCGGCCGGCGCGAAGACCGGCTGGTGTTCGACCTGCAGACCGCCGTGGCGCAGAGCTTCGGCTACGAGGGCGACCGGGGCACCCGCGCGTCCGAGGTGCTGATGCACCGCTACTACTGGGCGGCCAAGGCGGTCACCCAGCTCAACCAGATCCTGATGCTCAACATCGAGGAGCGGGTCAACGGCACCGAGGCCGTGCCGATGCGGCCGATCAACGCCCGCTTCCTCGACCGGGCCGGCATGCTGGAGGTGGCGCGCGACGACCTCTACACCGAGAACCCGCACGCGATCCTCGAAACGTTCCTCGTCTACCAGCAGACCCCCGGCATCAAGGGCCTGTCGGCCCGCACGCTGCGCGCGCTCTACAACGCCCGCAACGTGATGGACTCGGGGTTCCGGCGCGACCCGGTGAACCGCGAGCTGTTCATGGACATGCTGCGCCAGCCCGAGGGGCAGACACACGCCTTTCGGCTGATGAACCAGACCTCGGTGCTGGGGCGCTACCTGTGGGTCTTCCGCCGCATCGTCGGCCGCATGCAGCACGACCTGTTCCACGTCTACACGGTCGACCAGCACATCCTGATGGTGCTGCGCAACGTGCGGCGCTTCTTCGTGCCCGAGCATGCGCACGAGTACCCGTTCTGCAGCCAGCTGGCCGCGGGTTGGGACAAGCCGTGGGTGCTCTACATCGCCGCGCTCTTTCACGACGTGGCCAAGGGCCGCGGCGGTGACCACTCCGAGCTCGGCGGCACCGAGGTGCGCCGCTTCTGCCGCGACCATGGCCTCGACGCGGCCGACACCGAGCTGGCCGAGTTCCTCGTCCGCCACCATTTGACGATGAGCCGGGTGGCGCAGAAGGAGGATCTGTCCGACCCCGACGTGATCACCGCGTTCGCCCGCCAGATGGGCGACGCGCGCCACCTGACCGCGCTGTACCTGCTGACCGTGGCCGACATCCGCGGCACCGGCCCCAAGGTGTGGAACGCGTGGAAAGGCAAGCTGCTCGAAGACCTGTACCGCCTGACGCTGCGGGCGCTGGGCGGCGGCTCGCCCAACGCCGACGCCGAGATCGAGGCGCGCAAGCAAGAGGCGCAGCACATCCTCGCGCTGCACTCGGCACTGCCCGGCACCGAGCAGCCGCTGTGGAAGACGCTCGACGTGAGCTACTTCGCCCGCCACGACGCGACCGAGATCGCCTGGCATGCGCGCGCGCTGTGGCGCCACATCGAGACCCGCGTACCGATCGTGCGCGCGCGGCCGTCGCCGATCGGCGAAGGGCTGCAGGTGCTGGTCTTCTCGCCCGACTGCCCCGATCTCTTCGCCCGCATCTGCGGCTACTTCGATTCGGCCGGCTTCTCGATTCAGGACGCGAAGATCCACACCACCCGCGCCGGCTACGCGCTGGACACCTTCCAGGTCGTCAACCCCAACGCCGAGAGCCAGGCCGCCAGTGCCTACCGCGACATGATCTCGCTGGTCGAGACCCAGGCCGCCGAGGCGCTGGCCTCGACCGGCGTGCTGCCGCTGCCCAGCCGCGGCCGGGTGTCGCGCCGGGTCAAGAGCTTCCCGATCCAGCCGCGCGTGTCGCTGCGGCCCGATGAACGCGGCCAGCGCTGGCTGCTGTCGGTCAGCACCAGCGACCGTTCGGGCCTGCTCTACGCGATCGCCCGCGTGCTGGGCAAGCACGAGATCAACCTGCAGCTCGCCAAGGTGTCGACGCTCGGCGAGCGGGTGGAAGACACCTTCCTCGTCAGTGGCCCGGCGCTGCAACAGCCCAAGCTGCAGTTGCAGATCGAGAGCGAGCTGCTCGACGCGATCGCGATGACCCCGTGACGCCGCGATGAGCCTGAACACCATCACGGCCGCCGAGGCTATGGCCGCGCCCGACGGCTACGACACCATCGTCGACGCGCGCTCGCCGTCGGAGTTTGCCGAAGACCGCCTGCCCGGCGCCGTGAACTGGCCGGTGCTCGACGACGCCGAGCGCGCCGAGGTCGGCACCATCTACACCCAGGTCTCGACCTTCGAGGCGCGCAAACGCGGTGCGGCCATCGTCTCGCGCAACATCGCCCGCATCATCGACGAGCAGGTCGCCACGCAAGGGCGCGACTGGCGGCCGCTGATCTACTGCTGGCGGGGCGGGCAGCGCTCGGGCAGCCTGGCGATCGTGCTGGCGCAGATCGGCTTTCGCACCCGCCAGCTGCAGGGTGGCTACAAGGCCTTTCGCGCCGTGGTGCGCAACGATCTGGCCGAGCTGCCGCTGCGCTTCAGCTGGCGCGTGCTCGGCGGGCGCACCGGCAGCGGCAAGACCCGCCTGTTGGGCGCATTGGCCGCCGAAGGCGCGCAGGTGCTGGACCTCGAAGCGCTGGCCGCCCACCGCGGCTCGGTGCTCGGCGGCTTGCCGGGCCAGCCGCAACCGACCCAGAAGCACTTCGAGACGCGGCTGTGGCAGGTGTTGCGCGGCTTCAAGGCCGAGCAACCGGTTTACGTCGAAAGCGAAAGCCGCCGCATCGGGCAACTGCAGCTGCCCGACAGCCTGCTCGCCAGCCTGCGCGGCAGCACTACGCCGGTGATGGTGGAGCTGGCGCAGGCCGCGCGCGTGCGGCTGCTGCGTGAGGACTACGCCTTCTTCATGGAAGACGTGGCCACGCTGTGCGAGCGCCTGCAGGCCCTGACCGAGCTGCGCGGCAAGGCCAGCGTGGCGCGCTGGCAGGCCCAGGCCCATGCGGGCGACTGGGACACGCTGCTGGGCGAGCTGACGCAGCAGCACTACGACCCGCTGTACGACCACGCGCTGAAGGCCACCCACGCCACGCACACCCCGCACCACCTGGCGCTGCCCGATGCGGCACCCGCCACGCTCGCCGCCGCGGCGCGCGAGCTGATGGCCCGCTGACGCGAAGAGCGACTGGCCGCGCGGCCGCATTTGTCGCGCATCAAGCGCGCCCGGCCGCAACTCTGCGAGCATGGCGCCCCATGCCGAACCGATTCACCGAACAGGCGCTGCGCGAATCGCGCAGCTTTGGCGTGCGCCGCATCCCGGCGCTGCGCCCGCTGGGCTGGCTGGCGCGCGGCTGGCACGACCTGATGGCCTGCCCGCTGCCCGGCCTGCTGCACGGCCTGGTGCTGGCCGGCTTCGGCGCGCTGCTGTTCTGGAAAGCGCGCCACCAATTCTGGTGGCTGGCGGGCGCGTTCTCGGGCTTCTTGCTGGTGGCACCGGTGCTGGCCACCGGCCTGTACGCCGTCAGCCGGGCGATCGAGCGCGGCGAGCGGGCCGACCTGCACACGGTGATCGACGCCTGGGTGCCGCGCGACCACCGGCTGGTGACCTTCGGGCTGCTGCTGGCGCTGGCCGGCACCGGCTGGGTGCTGACCTCGGCCGCGCTGATCACCGGCGCGCTGCCGGGCCAGGTCAATCGGCCGGCGGATTTCATTCGCCTGGTCGTGCTGGCCGACCACGGCCTGCTGTTCGAGGCCTGGCTGGCGCTGGGCGCGCTGCTCGCCGCGCCGGTGTTCGCGTCCAGCGTGATGACGCTGCCGCTGCTGATGGACAGCCGCGTCGGCGTGCTCGGCGCGGTGTTCACCAGCTGGCGCGCGGTGCTGGAGCACCCGGTGCCGATGGCGCTGTGGGCGATGCTGGTGCTGCTGCTGACCGGCCTGGGCATGGCGACCGCGATGCTGGGGCTGGTGATCGTGTTGCCCTGGCTGGCCCATGCGAGCTGGCATGCCTACAGCGACCTGCTGCAGGCTAGTGCCCTGTCCCGCAAATAGCTGTCATTGAGATTCGACCAGATGGTGATGATCGTGCGTCCGGACGGCTGGGCAGATACCCAGCGTATCTGCCCTGATGGCCGGGCGCGCGAGCGCGCCATCTGGTCGAACCCTTCGGGCCGGCCGAAATGGGGCGCTCGCAGCGCCGCCAAGCCGGGCAGATACCACGAGGTATCTGCCCGGCTCAGCGCCTCGCGATCATCCCCATTGCGGCCCGTCGCAATGACAGTTATTTGCGGGACAGGGCACTGGGCGGAGCGCGGCTGATGTTCGGTTTCACCGAAGAGCAGATCGCGAACTTCGGCCTCACCTTCGGGTTGACGGCCTTCATGCTTTACATGGTGTTCATCATTCTGCAGCTCGCGCGCGAATCGAAGGCCGGCCGCTTCGGCACATTCGTGTTGTTTCTGGGGCTGGGCGTGGGGCTGGTCGGCTTTGCCGCCAAAGGGCTGATCAAGTTCTTCCTGGCCGGCATCGTCGAGTAGCCGCCGTCTCGGCCGTGGCTCGAGCAGCTGGCCACACAGAAGTAATGGGCCAGATGTCCGGATTTGGGCCGCCCAGCCCGTTCTTACCTGCGTCGCCTGGACTTTCAGGCATTCACCGGGAGGTAAGAGGATGGCTGCTTTCTCTCAACGCCGATTCGTCGCGACCCGTTCGCACATTGGCCTGGCGGTCGCGTGCTTCATGGCCCTGGGCTGCGCCGCAGCTGCCACGCCGGCCGCTGGCGCGCCCACCCCAACCGGCGCGAAGCCGGCCTCGCAGGCCCGCCTGGCGCCCCTGGTCGGCCAGCGGCGCGCCGGGGCACTGCAAGACCAGTACGTCGTCGTCTTCAAGCCCGGCTCGACGAACAGCGACGTCAAGGCCGCCCAGAAGACGGCCCGGCTGAACGGCGGGGTCATCGGCTTCACCTACACCAAGGCGCTGGTCGGCTTCAGCGCGATGCTGCCGCCGAGCGCGCTGGAGGCCACGCGCGCCAACCCGAAGGTCGACTACATCGACGCCGACCAGGCGGTGTCGCTCGACACCATCCAGCTCAGCCCGCCCACCGGCCTGGACCGCACGAGCGAGCGCCTGCTGGCGCTGGACAACCGCTACACCTACAGCGAGACCGGCACCGGCGTGCATGCCTACGTCATCGACACCGGTATCCGCGCCACCCACGCCGACCTGGGTGGCCGGGCGACGCTCGATTTCACCGCCGTCGCGCCCGACCCGAACGACTGCCACGGCCACGGCACCCATGTGGCCGGCACGGTCGGCGGCGCCACCTATGGCATCGCCAAACTGGTCAACCTGCATGCGGTGAGGGTGCTGGATTGCAGCGGTTCGGGCACGGTCTCGGGCGTGATCGCCGGGGTCGACTGGGTGACCAACAACGCGATCCACCCGGCGGTGGCCAACATGAGCCTGGGCGTCGCCGCGGTGGTGCCTTCGCTCAACACGGCGGTGGCCAACTCGGTGGCCAGCGGGGTGGTCTACACGGTGGCGGCCGGCAACTCGTCAGCCAACGCCTGCGGCTTCTCGCCGGCGATGGAGCCCTCGGCCTTCACCGTGGGCGCCACCGACCCAACGAACGACGTGGTGGCCGCCTTCTCGAACTACGGACCCTGCCTGGACCTCTACGCGCCGGGCGTCAACATCACCTCGGACTGGAACACCAACGACACCGCCACCAACACCATCAGCGGCACCTCGATGGCCGCGCCGCACGTGGCCGGTGTGGTGGCGCGTTACCTGCAGACCCACCCGCTGGACACGCCGGCGATGGTGTGGACCCAGCTGCACACCAACGACAACGACATCTCGACCACCGCCGGCTGGCCCGGCCTGATCGGCCTGCCGTTCGGCTCACCGAACGAGCTGCTGCATTACGGTTCGGTGGCCGACGGCGCGACCGACGGCGACCCCCACCTCACCACGGTCGAAGGCATTCACTACGATTTCCAGAGCGCCGGCGAATTCGTGGCGCTGCGCGAAGGCAATGGCATGGAGATCCAGACCCGCCAGACGCCGGTGCAGACGACGATGAACCCGCCGGTCAGCGCGTACTCGGGCCTGGCGTCCTGCGTAAGCCTCAACACCGCGGTGGCGGCCCGCGTGGGGTCGCACCGTGTGACCTACCAGCCCGACCCCATCCCCAACTCGGGCGGCATGCAGCTGCGCGTGGACGGCGTGTTGACGACGCTCGGTGCGCCGGGCATCAACCTGCCGCCGGGCGGCCGCGTCGCCAAGGCACCGGTCGGCGATGGCATCGAGATCGATTTCCCCAACGGCACGGTCTTGAGCGTAGTGCAGAACTGGTGGGCTTCGCAGGCCAAGTGGTACCTGACCGTGAAGGTGCTGCGCACGCCGGCCAACGAGGGCATCCTCGGCGCGATCAAGCCGGGCAGCTGGCTGCCCGCCCTGCCCGACGGCAGCTCGCTGGGCCTGCGGCCTGTGGCGCTGCATGACCGTTATGTCGATCTGAACGAAACCTTCGCCGATGCCTGGCGCGTGACCGACGCGAGCAGCCTGTTCGACTACGCGCCGGGCACGTCGACCCACACCTTCACCTTCGATGCCTGGCCGCTCGAATCGCCGCCCTGCCTGATCGCGGGCTCGGACGACATCCCCGCCAAGCCCATCGACAAGCCGACCGCGGTCGAGCTGTGCCGGCCCGTCACCGGCAAGGATGCCAATGCGAACTGCGTCTTCGATGTGCGGGTCACCGGTGAGCCGGGGTTGGTCAAGACCTACCAACTGGCCCAGCAGATCGTGACCGGCGCGACGACCACGACCATCATCGACGCCAAAGACCCGACGCCGCCGGGTGAGGTGGCAAGCTTCTCGGCGAAGGTCGCCATCAGCGCGACCAGCGGCAAGCCACGCGTGCCGACCGGCTGGGTGCAGTTCAGCGTCAACGGCGAGGACTTGGATCTGCCTGTCGCGTTGAACAAGAAGGGAACGGCCCAGTGGACAACGACCTTTGCGAGGCCCGGCGAGGTGACGGTGACCGCGCGCTACCTGCCGACCGACGGCACGACGTTTCTACCGAGCAGCAGCCTGGATGAGACGCACGCCGTGAAGTAGTAGGAGTCGTTGTGGGGCTTGGCCAGGGCGCTCAAATGCGGGTGCCCTGCCGTGGCCATCGCGAGGGGCGGAAGGCCCGGGGCGTTTTCTGCGGCCCGCTCGCGGGGAGCCGTCGCTGGCGTGCCGGCCGCGGCGCGGTCTGCGCCGTGTTCTCTTGCGGCGGTTGGGGCGACCGCGAATGAAGGCCTCCGAAAACGCCCCGAACCTCCCGCCCCAAGTACACCTGCGGCGGGCAACGGCGTGCCACGCCTATGACGGTGCTTGCAGGGCGGTGGTGGTGTCCCCGGCCGTAGGCTTCATTCGCGGTCGCCCCAACGGCGCAAGGGCACGACGGTGTTGATGCGGCTGCCGGCGGCTCACCTCGACTGTGGCCCGCGAGCGGCCGCAGGACGGGGGCACCGCCACCGCGCTGCCGCCACAACCTCACCAAGCGACCATCACCAAGCCAAGCTCAGCAGACCAAGGCTAGCTAGTGCGCCGGTTTGGCCGTCACAACCGCCGGCGCAAACCCATCCGCCCGCAGCAACGCGCCCACCTCGGGATCGCGCCCACGGAAGTTGCGGAAAGCCTGGCCCGGATCGACCGTGTTGCCGACCGACAGCACCGTGTCGAGATAACGTTTGGCCACCACCGGGTCGAACGGGTCACCGGCTTCGACGAAGGCATCGAACGCGTCGTGCGACAGCACCTCGGCCCACAGGTAGCCGTAGTAGCCGGCCGCATACCCATCACCCGAGAACACGTGGCCGAACTGCGGGATGCGGTGGCGCGCCACCATCGCGCTCGGCATGCCCAGCTCACGCAGCGTGGCCTTCTCGAACGCGCGCGGCTCGACCGGCTTGGCGCCTTCGAGGTGGAGTTTCATGTCCAGCAGCGCCGAGGCCAGGAACTCGAGCTTCCAGAACCCCTTGTCGAAATTGCGGCTGCGCTCGATCTTGTCCACCAGCGCCTTCGGCAGCGGCTGGCCGGCCTGGTTCACCAGCATCGCCAGCACCGGCGGCGTCGGCAACCAGTATTCGTTGACCTGCGACGGGAACTCGCCGAAGTCGAGCACCGAGTTGGGCCCCGCCAGGCTGGGGTAGGTCACGTTCGAGCACAGCCCGTGCAGCGCATGACCGAACTCGTGGAACATCGTGACCGCGTCGTCCCAGGTGATGGTCACCGGCTCGCCGGCCTTGCCGCGCTTGAAGTTCGAGTTGTTCGACACGATCGGGCGCACGTCGCCATCGAGCCGGTTCTGCGGCCGATAGCTGTCCATCCAGGCGCCTGAGTTCTTGCCTTCGCGTGCGTAGGGGTCGAAATACCACAGGCCAACCTGCTCGCCATCTTTGCCGAGCACGCGGTAGACGGTCACGTCGGCGTGGAACACCGGCACATCGTGCACCGGCTCGAAGCGCAGGCCATACAGCCGGCCCGCGGCCCAGAACATCGCGTCACGCAACTTGTCCAGCTGCAGGTACGGCGTCAACTCGTCGACGTTGAAATCGAGCTGGGCCTTGCGCAGCTGCTCGACGTAGTAGCGGTAGTCCCAGGGCTGGATCTGGAAGCCGCCCTTCTCTGCGTCGACCAACTTTTGCATGTCGGCCACCTGCTGGTCGACCTGCGCCACCGCCGGGCCCCAGACCTTCAGCATCAGCGCCAGCGCGGCCTGCGGGTCCTGCGCCATCGTGTCCGAGAGCTTCCAGTGCGCGTAGGTCTTGAAGCCCATCAGCGCCGAGCGCTCGGCCCGCAATGCCAGCACCTCGGTGACGATCTTGTTGTTGTCGTGTGCGTCGCCGTTGTCACCGCGGTTCACGAACAGCCGCCAGGCCTTTTCGCGCAGCGCGCGCTTGGGCGACCGGCTCAAAAACGGCTCCATCGCCGAGCGCGTGTTCGCGATCACCCAGCGGCCCGGCATGCCGCGTTGCCTGGCTTCTTGCGCGGCGGCCTCGATGTCGCCAGCGCTCAGGCCGGCCAGGTCGGCCGCGTCGGTGATCACCAGGCCCTGGCCGCCTTCGTCGGCCAGCAGGTTCTGGCTGAAATCGGTGGCCAGCACGGCCAGGCGCTGGTTGATCGCGGCCACGCGCTGCTTGTCCTTCGGGCCCAGCCGTGCCCCTTGCTTGACGAAGCTGGTGCGGTACGACCAGACCAGCCGCTGCTGCTCGGGTGTCAGGCGCTGCATCTCGTCGGACTGGTAGACCGCCTCGATGCGGCCGAACAGACGGGCGTTCTGCGTCAACTCGTCTTCGAACGCCGCGAGCCTGGGCTCCATCTGGCGCTGCACCTGCTGGAAGCCGGGGGTGCTCAACGAGCCGGTCCACACGCCGTAGAGCACCTTCGCCCGCTCGAGCAACCGGCCCGATCGCTCCAGCGCCAGCACGGTGTTGTCGAAGGTCGGCGCCGCCTTGTTGGCGGTGATCACCGCGATCTCACGCCGCTGCTCGGCCATGCCGGCCATCAGCGCCGGCGCGAAATGCTCGGTGCGGATCTGGTCGAACGGCGGCACGCCACCGTAGGGGCCTGCCCACGGGGCCAGCAGCGGATTCGGCGGCGGTGCCGCGGGCGCCTTGGCGACCACGAAGGTCGAACTGCCGGCCAGCGTCAGGGCACCGGCCCAGCGGATGATTGCTCGCAACATGGTAGGAACGGTCCCCCCGGGGAAGTCTGGGCGCCAAAGCTGAGGTCGACAAAGAAAAAGCGGCCTCGTAGGCCGCTCTTCGTTGTTCGCCCGAAGGGCCGAACCTTACCCCATGTGCAAGCCGCCGTTGCACGAGAAGTCGGCGCCGGTGGTGAAGCCCGAGTCCTCGCCTGCCAACCAGGCCACGACCGAGCCGATTTCCTCGGGCGTGCCCAGGCGCTTGACGGGGATCGTCGCGACGATCTTCTCCAGCACCTCGGGCTTGATCGCACGAACCATGTCGGTGCCGATGTAGCCCGGGCTCACGGTGTTGACCGTGACGCCCTTCGAGGCCACTTCTTGCGCCAGCGCCATCGTGAAGCCGTGCATGCCAGCCTTGGCTGCCGAGTAGTTGGTCTGGCCGGCCTGGCCCTTTTCGCCGTTGACCGAGCTGATCTGGATGATGCGGCCCCAGCCCTTCTCGACCATGCCCGGCACCACCTGCTTGGTGACGTTGAACATCGAGTTCAGGTTGGTGTCGATGACCGCGTGCCAGTCTTCGGGCGTCATCTTCAGGAACATGCGGTCGCGGGTGATGCCGGCGTTGTTCACCAGCACGTCGATCGCGCCATGCTCGGCCACCGCCTTCGAGAAGGCCTCGACGGTCGAGTTCCAGTCGGCCACGTTGCCGACCGAAGCGTAGAACGTATAGCCCTGCGCCTTCTGCTCGTCCAGCCACTTGGTGAAGTCGCGGCTCGGGCCGCAGCCGGCGATGACCTTGAAGCCTTCTTTGTGCAGGCGCTGGCAGATTGCCGTGCCGATGCCGCCCATGCCCCCGGTCACGTATGCCACTTTCTGTGCCATGTCTGTCTCTCCTTGATTGCGATTCCAACGAATGCCGGGCTTGTCCCGGGGCCGTGCGCCCACTATTGCGCGTGTGTCCCCGGCTGGGCAGCCCGTGTTAGCCCTAACGATCGCCGAGCAGGTGCCGGATGCACCTCCCCTGGCGCGGCCAGCGCCCGGCCGCTCCGGAGCGGCCGAGCCACCCGCTCGGCGGGTGGTGACGGTACCCCGCCACCGGGTGCACCATTCAGCGTTCGACGGTCAGCGCCACGCCCATGCCGCCGCCGATGCACAGCGAGGCGATGCCCTTCTTGGCGCCGCGGCGCTGCATTTCGTGCAGCAGCGTGACCAGGATCCGGCAGCCGGACGCACCGATCGGGTGGCCGATCGCGATCGCGCCGCCGTTGACGTTGACCTTGCTGGTGTCCCAACCCATTTCCTGGTGCACGGCGCAGGCCTGCGCGGCGAAGGCTTCGTTGATCTCCAGCAGGTCCAGGTCCTGCGGCTTCCAGCCGGCGCGTTCGAGCGCCTTGCGCGCCGCGGGCACCGGGCCCATGCCCATGAAGGCCGGGTCGAGTGCGGCGCTGGCGTAGCTGGCAATGCGCGCCAGCGGCGTCAGGCCCAGCTGGGCGGCCTTGGCGGCGGTCATCACCACCACGCCGGCGGCGCCGTCGTTGATGCCCGAGGCGTTGCCGGCCGTCACGCTGCCGGCCTTGTCGAACGCGGGGCGCAGGCCGGCCAGGGCGTCGGCGGTGGTCTTCTTGTTGATGAACTCGTCGGCGTCGAAGACCAGCGGGTCGCCCTTCTTCTGCGGGATCGTCACGCCGACGATCTCGTCCTTGAAGCGGCCGGCTTCCTGGGCGGCGGCGGCCTTCTGCTGCGAGGCCAGCGCCAGCGCGTCCTGCATCTCGCGGCTGATGCCGTACTTCTTGGCCACGTTCTCGGCCGTGATGCCCATGTGGTACTGGTTGTAGACGTCCCACAGGCCGTCGTTGATCATCGTGTCGACCAGCTTCCAGTCACCCATGCGCTGGCCGTCGCGGCTGTTCGGCAGCACGTGCGGCGCGAGGCTCATGTTCTCTTGCCCGCCGGCGATGATGATCTCGCTGTCGCCATCACGGATGGCCTGGGCCGCCAGCATCACCGCCTTCAGGCCCGAACCGCAGACCTTGTTGATCGTCATCGCCGGCACGCCCTGCGGCAGGCCGGCCTTGATGACCGCCTGGCGGGCCGGGTTCTGGCCCGAGCCGGCTGTCAGCACCTGGCCGAGGATGACCTCGTTGATCTGCTCGCCGGCCAGGCTGCTGCGCTCGAGCAGCGCCTTGATCACGGTCGCGCCCAGCTCCGGCGCAGCGGTCTTGGCGAGCGAGCCGCCGAATTTGCCGACGGCGGTGCGGGCAGCGGCGACGATGACGATGTCGGTGGTCATGGGGCGGATCTCCTAACGGGACAGTGCGGACGGGGGCGGGAATATCAAAACTCGTGTCCATCCGGCCGCCTGGCGGCGCCGGATGGACATGTCATGCCTTGGCTTTGACGTAGCGGCCAGGGGCGGGTTCGATGGCCTTGTGCTTGCGACTGCCGGGCGCCTTGGGCGCGGCCACCATCGGGCCGGCGTGGCCCTTGAGCCACTGGGCCCAGTCGCCCCACCAGCTGCCCGGCACTTCCTTCGCGCCGGCCAGCCAGTCGTCGGCCTTCGGGCTGAGCTTGTCGCTGACCCAGTGGCTGCGCTTCTTGGCCGCCGGCGGGTTGATCACGCCGGCGATGTGGCCAGAGGCACCGAGCACGAAACGCTTCTTGCCCTTGAAGACCTGCGTCGACGCGTAGGCCCCCTTCCACGGCACGATGTGGTCTTCGCGCGAGGCATAAAGGAACACCGGCGATTCGATCTTGCCGAGGTCGAGCTTCTCGCCGCAGACGGTCAGCTTGCCCGGCAGCTTCAGCTCGTTTTGCAGGTAGGTGTGGCGCAGGTACCAGCAGAAGAACGGGCCCGGCAGGTTGGTCGAATCGCCGTTCCAGTACAGCAGGTCGAACGGCGGCGGCGTCTCGCCCTTCAGGTAGTTGCCGACGACGTAGTTCCACACCAGGTCGTTCGGCCGCAGGAAGCTGAAGGTCGTGGCCAGTTCCTGGCCCTTCAGCAGCCCGGGGCCGTTGGGCGCATCGGGGCCGAGCGTCATCTCGCGCACCTGCACCGAGGCCTCGTCGATGAAGACATCGAGGATGCCGGTGTCGGCGAAATCGACAAACGTGGTCAGCAGCGTGACCGAGGCCGCCGGCTGCTCACCACGCGCGGCCAGCACCGCCAGCGCGGTCGACAGGATCGTGCCGCCGACGCAGAAGCCCAGCGTGTCGATCTGGTCTTCGCCCGAAATCTCTTGCACCACGCGGATCGCCTGGATCGCGGCGTGCTCGATGTAGTCGTCCCAGGTCTTGCCGGCCATCGACTCATCGGGGTTGCGCCAGCTGACCACGAACACCCGGTGGCCCTGCTCGACCGTGTAGCGGATCAGCGAGTTCTCGGGCTGCAGGTCGAGGATGTAGTACTTGTTGATGCACGGCGGCACGAACAGCATCGGCCGCTGGTGCACCTTGGCCGTCAGCGGCTTGTACTCGATCAGCTGGAAGAACTCGTTCTCGAAGACGATCGTGCCCTCGGTGGTGGCCACGTTGCGGCCCACCTCGAACACGCTCTCGTCGGTCTGCGAGACATGGCCTTGCTGCAGGTCGTGCACCAGGTGCTGGATGCCCTGGGCGATGCTCTCGCCGCGCGTTTCCAGCGCCTTGCGCTGGGCTTCGGGGTTCAGCGCCAGGAAGTTGCTGGGGCTCATCGCGTCGACCCACTGCTGCACCGCGAAGCGCACGCGGGCCTTGGTCTTCTCGTCGCCTTGCAGGCTCTCGGCCATCTGCATCAGCGTGCGGGCGTTGAGCAGGTACATCTGCGCGGTGTAGGCCGCACCGGGGCTGGCGGCCCAGTCCTTGGCGGCGAAGCGGCGGTCGCCCACCGGCTTGTGCGCCTTGCCGTCGTGCCCGTCGGCACCGGTGGTCGACAACGCCTCCAGCGTGCCGTTCCACAGCGCGGTCGCCTGCTTCAGGTATTCGCCTTGCAAGTCACTCATCGAGGCCTGCGGCAGCGTCAGGCCGGAGAATGAGCGCCAGATGTCACCCACGGCGTGGCCGAAAGCGTCGGCCTGGGCTTGAGCCTGGGCACCGAGGGCGCCAAGTGCCTCCAACGAGGGCTGCTGCGACTTACCAATCACTGCGTTTGTCTCCTTGCGGTGGCCCGCGGCTCGGCTGGGGCAGCCACGTGAAATACGTCGCGGCGCCCAGGCATTTGACTGCCGTCAGCTTACCGCATGATGACTCTATTTTTCGTTACGTGAGATTACTTATCACTGCCTGAAATGCACATTGTCGCGCTGGGTTGGATGTTTGTGGTGGTGCTGATGAGCCTGGCCGAGGCCACATCGCCCCAGGGTTCGGTGCTGGGCGCCGTGTTCACGCTGGCGCTTTATGGCCTGCTGCCGCTGGCCATCGTGCTGTATGTGATGAACACGCCGCACCGCAAATGGGTGCGCCGACAGGCCGAGGCGCAAGAGGCCGCCGCTCAGGCCGAACCGCCGCCCGACAAGGGGCGGGATGATTAACGAGAAGGCGCGCCGCGCGACATGACGTTGTGCACTGCACAACGCCAAACGTTGAACCGTGACACGCCACCAACGCCTCCAGCAGGGTGGCGGTGGTGGCCCCGGTCGGAGGCCCCATTCGCGGTCGCCCCCACCTCATCCGGGCACCACGGCGCCGATCACGCCGCGGCAGGCGCACCGCCTACGGCGCCCCGCGAGAGGCCGTAGAACGGGGCCACCGCCGCCGCCCTGCCGCCGCAACCACGGCACACCGCCCTACGCTCTCAAGCCAAGCAGCGAGCTACCGAATCCAGATCGCCGCCGCATGGCGCCCGGTGACCCGGTCGCGCCGGAACGAAAAGAAGCGCGCCGGCTCGCTGTGGGTGCACCACTGGCCGCCGCTGACCTGCGTGACCCCGGCCAACTGCAGCCGATGCCGGGCCAGGCCGGGCAGATCCGCCCACCACTTGCCCGCGGCCACACCCGGACGGAAGAACGCCACCGCCCCCGGCCCGAAAGCCTCGCGCACGTCGTCGCCCACCTCGAACGCCTCGGGCCCGATGCAGGCGCCCAGCCAGGCGCTGACCTCGTTCGGCGCGCAGCCCGCCGCCCCGCACAGCTCGGCCAACGTCGCCTCGACCACCCCGCCGGCCAGCCCGCGCCAACCCGCATGCGCCGCGCCCACCGCATGCCCGGCTGGCGCCGCCAGCAGCACCGGCAGGCAATCTGCCACCAGCACCGTGCAGGCCACGCCGCGCTCGGTGGTGACGCTGGCGTCGGCCTGCGCGAAATCCTGGCCCTTGGCCAGGTCGGCCCGCGTCAGCCGCACGACCCGCGCACCATGCACCTGGTCCAGGTAGACCGGCTGCGCGCCCTCGAGCCAGCCGGCAAAACGGCGCTGGTTCTCGTGGATCGCCGCCGGCTCGTCGACGGCGTCTGCGCGCAGCCCGGCCGGGCGCAGGTTCAGGCTGTCGAACGGCGCACGGCTGACCCCGCCACGGCGCGTCGACATCAAACCGCCCACCTCAGGCGGAAGGCCTTCAGCGCCCAGGTACGGGACGTTGGACTCAGCCGGCATCCGGGCACTTCTCTGGCCGCGTCGCTTCGAACGCATCCAGCTTCATGCAGGCCTCGAACACCCGCATCACGTTCGGCACGTGGTCCAGCCGGCAGTCGAAGCGCTGGGCATTGAAGATCTGCGGCACCAGCACGCAGTCGGCCAGGCCGGGCGTGTCGCCCACGCAGTAGCGCGTGGGCGCGGCCGCCAGCTGGCGCTCGACCGCCTCCAGCCCCGTCTCCACCCAATGCTTGTACCAGCGGTTCTTCGCGTCCTCGTCGACGCCGAGCGAATTCACCAGGTAGCGCAGCACCCGCAGGTTGTTCAGCGGGTGGATCTCGCAGGCAATGTCCAGCGCCAGGGCGCGAGCGCGGGCGCGGGCCAGCGGGTCTTTCGGCAGCAGCGGCGGCACCGGGTAGGTCTCGTCGAGGTACTCGATGATCGCCAGCGACTGGTGCACGTAGGCGTCGCCGTCTTTGAGCAGCGGCACCAGCCGCGAAGCCGACACCGACGAGTACGACTCGGCCGTCTGCTCGTTCTTCTGCAGGTGAACCGGCTTGTAGTCGTAGGCCAGGCCCTTCAGCGCCAGCGCGATGCGCACGCGGTAAGAGGCCGACGAGCGAAAGTAGTTGAAGAGTTCCATCAAGGGGTCTCCTGTATTCAGATTTCAGCCAGCACGACGTCCAGCTGCAACTGGCCCAGGCCGTCGATCGCGCCGACCAGCCGGTCGCCCGCCACCACCGCGCCCACGCCGGCCGGCGTGCCGGTGAAGATCAGGTCGCCCGGGGCCAGCGTCCACGCGCGGCTCAGCGTGGCGATGGTCTCGCTGACGCTCCAGATCAGGTCCGACAGGTCGCCCGTCTGGCGGCGCTGGCCGTTCACGTCGAGCGTGATCGCGCCCTTCAGCAGTTCGCCGGTGGTGGCCATGGGGTGAATGGGGCCGATCGGCGCGCTGTGGTCGAAGCCCTTGCCGATGCTCCACGGCCGGCCTTGCTTCTTCATGTCGTTCTGCAGGTCGCGCCGGGTCATGTCCAGCCCGATCGCATAGCCCCAGATCAGCTCGGCCGCGCGCTCGGCCGGCACGTCGCGCCCGCCGGCGCCGAGCGCCACCACCAGCTCGATTTCGTGGTGCAGGTTGCTGGTCATCGGGGGGTAGGCCATGCGGCCGATCTGGCCATCGGCCACCGGCAGCACCGCATCGGCCGGCTTCATGAAGAAGAACGGCGGCTCCCGGCCGGTGTGGCCCATCTCGACGGCGTGCTCGGCGTAGTTGCGGCCGACGCAGTAGATGCGGTGGACGGGGAACGAACGCCCGTCGGTGACGGGCACGGCGGCCACGGCGGGCGGCTGGATCACGTAGGTCATGATGAATCTCTGCCTGGCTTGGTCGGTTGATGATGCCACGGCACCGCGAACAAGCTGGGCTGCAGAAGCACGTGGCGCAAGAAGCGACGGGCCCTGCTCGGCCCTGGGGCCCCCATTACACTGCCCCACCATGTTCACGGGCCGCACCATCGTTCACTGTCGCGCCTGCGGCACCAAGGTCAACTACGTGGTGCCCGCAGACGACAACCGGCCACGCGCCGTTTGCCCCCACTGCGCCACCATCCACTATGAGAACCCGCTGAACGTGGTGGGCACGGTGCCGGTGTGGCAAGACCAGGTGCTGCTGTGCAAGCGGGCGATCGAGCCGCGCTACGGTTTGTGGACACTGCCAGCCGGCTTCATGGAGCTGGGCGAGACCCTGGCCGAAGGTGCGCTGCGCGAAACCGACGAAGAAGCCGGCGCGCATGTGGAACTCGAAGGCCTGTTCACCGTGCTGAATGTGGTGCGGGTCGGCCAGGTGCATTTCTTCTACCGCGCCCGCATGACCGACACGCACCTGAACCCCGGCAGCGAGACGCTGGAAGCGCGGTTGTTCAGGGAAGACGAAATCCCTTGGGACGAGTTGGCCTTTCGCACCGTGCGCGAGACACTGATCCGATATTTCGCTGACCGCAAGGCCGGCCAGTTCAGCATCCACTGCGCCGACATCGCCTGAGCGGCCCCGTTGATCGGCCCTGCGTCGACACAGAACAATGACCGACACCACGCAGCCCCCGCCCGCCGCACCGTTGCCCGCCAACGCGGCCGCGCAGCGCCCGCCCGCGCCGGCCACCGAGCGCCTGCGCGAAGACCTGCTGCAATCCGACGCGCTGCTCGACTGCCTGGTCGAAATCTGCCGCCTGCATGGCCACAGCGCCACCCGCGCTTCGCTGGCCGCCGGCCTGCCGCTGGCCAATGGCCGCCTGACGCTCGACCTGGCCGAGCGCGCCGCCGCCCGCGCCGGCATGTACACGCGGCTGGAGCGTGCGAACGCCGAGGCGGTGGAGCCGGCCGCGCTGCCGGCGATCCTGATCCTGAAGGACAACAAGGCCTGCATCCTGCTCGGCTGGGAGGCCGGCGAAGCCCGCGTGCTGCTGCCCGAGACCGGCCAGGGCACGGTCACGCTGAGCGCCGACGAGCTGGCCCGCCGCGCCACCGGCCTGGTGATGTATGTGCGGCCGCATTTCCGCTTCGACGCCCGCGCGCCCGAGGTGCGGGCCACGCGCGAGGGCCACTGGTTCTGGGGCGCCCTGCTGTCGCAGCGTTTCGTCTACCGCGACATCCTGTGGGCCGCCGCGCTGATCAATCTGTTCGCGATCGCCAGCCCGATCTTCACGATGAACGTGTACGACCGCGTGGTGCCCAACGCCGCGGTCGAAACGCTGTGGTCGCTGGCCATCGGCATGACACTGGTGCTCGGCGCCGACCTGCTGCTGCGCAAGCTGCGTGGCCGTTTTGTCGACGAGGCCAGCGCGCGGGTCGATGTGCAGATCTCGGCCACGCTGATGGAACGGGTGCTGGGCATGCGGCTGGAGCACCGGCCCGAGTCGGTCGGCTCGTTCGCCTCGAACCTGCGCGGCTTCGAGCAGGTGCGCGACCTGATCGCCTCGTCCACCGTCACCGCGCTGATCGACCTGCCTTTTGCGCTGCTGTTCCTGCTCGTCATCATCGCCATCTCGCCGTGGCTGGCGATCCCGGTGGTGCTGGGCTTCGGCGCGGTGCTGGCCTCGGGCTGGATGATCCAGGCCAAGATGCACGCGCTGGCCGAGACGACCTACCGCGCCTCGGCCGCGCGCAACGCCACGCTGATCGAAGCGCTGACCGGCATCGAGACCATCAAGACACAAGGCGCCGAGAGCACCATCCAGGCCCGCTGGGAGCGGGCCAACGTGTTCCTGGCCGGGGCCAACGTGAAGATGCGGGCGCTGTCGGCCGGGGCCAACTACTTCACCAACTGGTCGGTGCAGATGGTGACGGTGGTCACCGTGGTGGCCGGTGTCTACCTGATCGGCGAACGCATGATC
The DNA here is from genome assembly GCF_041914305.1 of Ideonella sp. Taxonomy (NCBI): domain Bacteria; kingdom Pseudomonadati; phylum Pseudomonadota; class Betaproteobacteria; order Burkholderiales; family Sphaerotilaceae; genus Ideonella; species Ideonella sp. Next base: position 125,608 of record NZ_JAYSDQ010000017.1, on the reverse strand, counting down.
ACGATGGGCGGCCTGATCGCCTGCGGCATGTTGTCATCGCGCGCGTTGGCGCCAGCCGGGCAGATCGTGGCACTGATGATGCAGTACCAGGGGGCGCGCACCGCGCTGGGCGGGCTCGAGAAGATCATGGCCCAGCCGGTCGAGCGGGCCGAGGGCACGGCCTACATCCACCGCGCCAAGCTGCGCGGCGAGATCGAGTTCCGCGGCGTCAGCTTCAGCTACCCGGGCCGCACCGACAACGCGATCGAGAACCTGTCGCTGAAGATCAAGCCCGGCGAGCGCGTGGCGCTGATCGGCCGCGTGGGCTCGGGCAAGAGCACGCTGCAGCGCCTGATGATGGGCCTGTACCGGCCGAGCGAAGGCGCGGTGCTGCTCGACGGCATCGACCTGAACCAGCTGGACCCGGCCGACCTGCGCAAGAACGTGGGCTGCGTGTCGCAAGACGTGCTGCTGTTCTACGGCTCGCTGCGCGAGAACATCACCTTCGGCCTGCCCTACGCCGACGACGGCGCGGTGGTGGCCGCGGCCGAGGTGGCGGGCCTGGCCGAGTTCGTCAACCGCCACCCGCACGGCTTTGACATGAACGTCGGCGAGCGCGGCGAGCGCTTGTCTGGCGGGCAGCGCCAGAGCGTGGGCCTGGCCCGCGCGGTGCTGCACAACACGCCGGTGCTGCTGCTGGACGAACCCACCAGCGCGATGGATTTTTCAACCGAAGCGACGATCACCAAGCGCCTGGCCGAGTTCACCACCGGCAAGACCGTGGTGCTGGTCACCCACCGGACGTCGTTGCTGGCGCTGGTCGACCGCGTGGTGGTCATTGATGGCGGCAAGGTCGTCGCCGACGGCCCGCGCGACCGCATCATGGAAGCCCTGCAAAGCGGGCGGATCGCGAGGGCGGCATGAGTGCCCAGATGCCCACCAACCCGCCAACCAACCCGCCGGCCACCGCGCAGGTGACGACGGTGGAGACCGCTCTGCCGGCGAGCGGCATGCCCCCCGCCGGCCCCGCGGCGGTGGCGGAAGCGCCGCCGGTGGGCTGGCGAAAGATCGTGCGCGCGATCGGCCTGGCGCTGGGCGGCGCCGAAGAGCCGAACCTGATGCCTGGCATGAGCGACTTCGAGCGCGCCGCCGAGGGCGTGATGTCGCGCCAGGCCACGCGGCGCGCGCAGCACATCGTGCGCATCACGCTGGGCGTGGTGGTCGTGCTGCTGGTCTGGGCCGCTTTTGCGCGGGTCGACGAGGTGACGCGCGGCGAAGGCCGCGTCGTGCCGTCGCGCCAGTTGCAGGTGCTGCAGTCTCTGGACGGTGGCGTGGTCGCCGAGATCCTGGTGCGCGAAGGCCAGCAGGTCGAGGCCGGCCAGTTGCTGCTGCGCATCGACGAGACCCGCGCCACCTCGGGCGTGCGCGAGAGCGCGGCCCAGGGCTTTGCGCTGCGCGCCCGCGTGGCCCGCCTGCGCGCGCTCGGCGAAGGCTCGGCCTTCAAGCCGCCCGAGCCGAGCGACGACGAGGAACGCCACATCCTGGACGACGAGAAGCGGCTGTACGAATCGAAGCTGAGCGAGCTGAACACCTTGGTGTCGATCAGCCGCCAGCAACTGATGCAGCGCGAGCAAGAGCTGATCGAGGCCCAGGCCAAGCGCAGCGCCGCGCTGCGCGGGCTCGAGCTGGCGCAGCAAGAGCTGAACCAGACGCGGCCGCTGCTGGCCACCGGCGCGGTGTCGCAGGTCGAGATCCTGCGGCTCGAACGGGACGTGACCCGCAACAAGGGCGACTCGGAGCAGGCGCAGGCGCAGATCTCGCGCGTGCAGGCGGCCATCGGCGAGGCCAGCCGCAAAATCCAGGAGACCGAGCTGTCGTTCCGCAACGACGCACGCAAGGACCTGAACGAGGCCATGGGCAAGCTCAATGTGCTCAGCGAAGGCTCGGTGGCGCTGGCCGACAAAGTCGACAAGGCGCAGGTCAAATCCCCGGTGCGCGGGCGGGTGCAGCGCCTGCTGGCCAATACCGTGGGCGGCGTAGTGCAACCTGGCAAGGATATTGTCGAAATCGTGCCGCTCGACGATGCGCTGGTATTGGAAGCGCGTGTATTGCCGAAGGACATCGCCTTCATCCGCCCCGGCCAGGACGCGATCGTCAAATTCACCGCCTACGATTTCTCGATATTCGGCGGCCTCGAAGCCAAGGTCGAGAACATCAGCCCCGACACCGTGATCGACGAAAAGGGCAATGCCTATTACCTCGTCCGCGTGCGAACCATTCGGCCGAATTTCGACGAGAAACTGCCCGTCATCCCCGGCATGACGGCCGAGGTCGACGTGCTCACCGGCCAGAAAACCGTGCTGGCCTATTTGCTCAAACCGGTACTCAAAGCGAAGGCCTACGCCTTGCGCGAACGCTAGTTCCCCCGGGCCCGGGAGGGCTCGGTGTCGCTCCAACTGCCTTTATTTACGTTTGTGCGACTTTCTCCGGTGACAGGAGTCACAAGGAAAGTGCGCGACGTGCCGATAAGAAGGCGCGGGCTTCTAAGCTCGCGCACAAGGCAAAAGCCAGTCTGGAGCACCGCGCATGTCATCGTCCGAAAACGTTTCCGCCAGGGAGACCCAAGGGGGCCGCGCGGTTCATGTGGCGGTGCATCATGCAGGGGCAGACAGGCTGGCGAACGACCCCGCCGTCCAGGCGCTGATCGTCAAGGGCTACGTACCCGCGCGGCAGCTGACGGGCAAGGTCGTTGGCCTGTGGGGCGTGGCCTTCGTGCGCGACGCCGAGGGCCATATCCAGCCGCTGAAGGTGGGCGACGTCGTCAAGAAGGGCGAAGTCGTACTGACCGGCCAGGACGGCATCGTGCAGGTCGAAGCTGCCCGGCACGCCACGATCGCCGATCTGGAGCGGGTGATTGCCGAGGTGGACCAGGGCGCACCTGACGCCGCACCAGCCGCCGGCCTGCAAGGCGCCGATGGCGGCGATTTGCAGCCCGGCCTGCGGGTGGACCGCATCAGCGAAACCGTGACGCCGGCCGGCATCGGCACCGAGCCGATATCCGGCCAGACCATCACCGCGCGCAGCGACGAAACTGCGCCCGATACCAGTGCCGCGAATATCGCCTCGCCGGACAGCGCCACGGTCACCGAAGATGGCAGCGTCAATATCGACCCGCGCGGCAACGACATGTTCAGCGGCGCCGGCACCCCAGCGGTGCAAACCGTGGCCGGCCAGCCGATCGCGGTGGGCCAGCCGGTCGTGCTGCCGCAAGGCGCCGTCACGCTCAACCCGAACGGCACCCTCACCTTCACCCCCGCGCCGGACTTCAACGGCAGCGTCACGATCCCCTACTCGGCCGACGACGGCAGCGGCGCGCCGGCCAGCTCGACCATCGTCGTGACCGTGACACCTGTGAACGACGGCCCGGTGGCGGCCGGCGACCTGACCACCACCACCGAAGACACGCCGGTGGTGCTGGACCCGCGCGGCAACGACACCGACGCCGACGGCGACCCGTTGGCGATCACCGAGATCAACGGCCACCCGATCGACGCGCAGACCCCGGTCAGCGTGACCGATGACCGTGGCCTGCCGATCGGCACCGTCAGCCTGAACCCCGATGGCTCGCTGACTTTCACGCCGGCCCCCGACTACCACGGCCCGGCCGATTTCAACTACACCGTCAGTGACGGTCACGGCGGCAGCGCCACCGGCCATGTCGGCCTGAGCGTGACGCCGGTCGCGGACGCGCCGACCGTGGTTGCCGACAGCGCCAGCACGGCAGAGAACACGCCCGTCGTGATCGACGTGCTGGCCAACGACAGCATCCGCGATGGCGACGCGCTGACGATCACCGAGGTGAACGGCCAACCGATCAGCGCCGGCACACCTGTGCATCTGGTGGACGGCAACGGCTTGCCGCTGGGCGACGTGCGCCTGACGGCCGATGGCCGACTCGAATTCACCCCCGCCCCCGGCACCAGCGGCCCGGTCGACTTTCACTACACCGCGACCGACGGCCGCGCGCCAGTGCAGGCCAACGTGCACGTCGAGGTCAGCCCGGTCAACGACGCACCGGTGGCGCGCGACAACACCGTCGCCGGCGCCGAAGATCTCCCGCTCACCTTCGACCCGCGCTCAAACGACACCGATGCGGACGGCGACGCGCTCAGCATCACCGCGATCAACGGCCAGGCCGTCAGCGCCGGCCACCCGGTGACGCTGCCCGAAGGCCAGTTGAGCCTCAACGCCGACGGCACCCTCACCTTCCTGCCGGCCCCGAACTACCACGGCACGCTGAGCTTCGACTACACGGTGAGCGATGGCCACGGCGGCAGCGCCACCGCCCAGGCAACACTGGTCATCCAGCCGGTCGACGACCAGCCGTCTGCGGGCAACGACAGCTTCTCGGCCACCGAAGACACCCCACTGAGCGGATCACTGGGCGGCAATGACAGCCTGTCTGCCGACGGCGGCAACACCTTTGCCCTCGGCACCGGCGCCGCCCACGGCACCGTGGTCGTCAATGTGGATGGCACGTTCACGTACACGCCGGCGGCGAACTACAACGGGGCCGACTCGTTCACCTACACGGTGACTGACGTCGATGGCGACGTCTCCACTGCAACCGTCACGCTGAACGTCGCTTCCGTCAACGACCTGCCAACGGCCAAGGCCGATACGTTCAGCGCGACTGAAGACACCTTGCTGAACGGCTCGGTCGCTGGCAACGACACGCTCTCTGGCGACGGCCGCAACACCTTCGCGTTAGGCACGGGTGCGGCGCATGGCACCGTTGTCGTCAACGCCGACGGCACGTTCACCTACACCCCGACCGCCAGCTACAACGGTCCGGACAGCTTCACCTACACGCTGACGGATGCGGACGGCGACGTCTCGACGGCCACCGTCACGCTGAACGTCGCTTCGGTCGACGATCTGCCGGTTGCGAAGGCTGACGCGTTCAACGCGACCGAGGACACCGTCCTCAACGGCTCTGTCGCCGGCAACGACACGCTGTCCGGCGATGGGGGCAACACCTTCGCCCTCGGCACCGGCGCCGCTCACGGCACGGTCGTCGTCAATGCCGACGGCACTTTCACGTACACCCCGACTGTCAACTACAACGGCCCGGACAGCTTCACCTACACGCTGACGGATGCGGACGGCGATGCCTCAACTGCAACCGTCACCCTGAACGTCGCCTCCATCGACGATCTGCCGACCGCCAAGAACGACACCTTCGCTGCCACCGAAGACACCGTTCTCAACGGCTCGGTTGCTGGGAACGACACCCTCTCCGGCGACGGTAGCAACACCTTCGCCCTCGGCACCGGCGCGGCTCACGGCACCGTCGTCGTCAACGCTGACGGCACGTTCACGTACACGCCGGCTGCGAACTACAACGGCCCGGATTCGTTCACCTACACCCTGACCGATGCTGATGGGGACGTGTCGACCACGACCGTCACGCTGAACGTCGCTTCGGTCGACGATCTGCCGACGGCAAAGAACGACACGTTCTCCGCCACCGAGGACACCGTTCTCAACGGCTCCGTGGCGGGCAATGACACCTTGTCCGGCGACGGCAGCAACACGTTCTCCCTCGGCACCAACGCCGCCCACGGAACTGTCGTCGTCAACGCTGACGGCACGTTCACCTATACCCCGACCGCCAACTACAACGGCCCAGACTCGTTCACCTACACGCTGACCGACGCCGACGGCGACGTCTCGACGGCCACTGTGACCTTGAATGTCGCCTCGGTCGATGACCTGCCCACCGCAAAGGCCGACACGTTCAACACCACCGAAGACACCGTCTTCAATGGCTCCGTGGCTGGCAACGACACGCTCTCCGGCGACGGTGGCAACACATTCGCGCTCGGCACTAACGCTGCCCACGGCACCGTCATCGTCAACGCCGACGGCACTTTCACCTACACCCCCGCCGCCAACTACAACGGCCCCGACTCGTTCACCTACACGCTCACGGATGCGGATGGCGACGTCTCGAACGCCACCGTCACGCTGAACATCGCTTCCGTTGATGACCTGCCCACCGCCAAGAACGACACCTTCGCCGCGACCGAAGACACCGTCTTGAACGGTTCAGTCGCCGGCAACGACACACTCTCCGGCGACGGCGGCAACACCTTCGCTCTCGGTACCGGTGCCGCTCACGGCACTGTCGTCGTCAACGCCGATGGCACGTTCACCTACACCCCGGCCGCCAACTACAACGGCCCCGACTCGTTCACGTATACGTTGACCGATGGGGATGGCGATGTCTCGACGGCCACCGTCACGCTGAACGTCGCTTCGGTCGACGATCTGCCGACCGCCAAGAGCGACACCTTCGCCGCTGCTGAAGACACCGTCCTCAACGGTTCCGTGGCGGGCAATGACACCTTGTCCGGCGACGGCGGCAACACTTTTGCCCTCGGCACCGGTGCCGCTCACGGCACCGTCGTCATCAACGCCGACGGTACGTTCACGTACACGCCAGCCGCCAACTACAACGGTGCGGACTCGTTCACGTACACGCTGACCGATGCGGACGGCGATGTGTCGACGGCGACTGTCACGTTGAACGTCGCTTCGGTGGACGATCTGCCGGCGGCCAAGGCCGATACGTTCAACGCCACCGAAGACAACGTGTTGAACGGCTCGGTCGCAGGCAACGACACCCTCTCCGGCGACGGCGGCAACGCCTTCGCCCTCGGCACCAACGCCGCTCACGGCACCGTCATCGTCAACGCCGACGGCACGTTCACCTACACCCCGGTCGCCAACTACAACGGCCCGGACTCGTTCACGTACACGCTGACTGACGCCGATGGCGATGTCTCGACGGCCACCGTCACGCTGAACGTCGCTTCGGTCGACGATCTGCCGACCGCCAAGAACGACACCTTCGCTGCCACCGAAGACATCGTCCTGAACGGGTCAGTCGCCGGCAACGACACGCTGTCCGGCGACGGCGGCAACGCCTTCGCCCTCGGCACCGGCGCCGCCCACGGCACCGTCGTCGTCAATGCCGACGGCACGTTCACCTATACCCCGGCCGCCAACTACAACGGCCCCGACAGCTTCACCTACACGCTGACCGACGCCGATGGCGACGTATCGACCGCGACGGTCACGTTGAACGTCGCTTCGGTCGACGATCTGCCGACTGCCAAGGACGACACGTTCTCCGCCACCGAAGACACGGTCCTGAATGGCTCGGTGGCTGGCAATGACAAGCTCTCCGGCGACGGCGGCAACGCCTTCGCTCTGGGCACCGGCGCAGCTCACGGCGTAGTCGTCGTCAATGCCGACGGCACGTTCACGTACACCCCTGCCGCCAACTACAACGGCCCAGACTCGTTTACGTACACGTTGACCGATGCGGATGGCGAAGCCTCAACTGCAATCGTCACCCTGAACGTCGCCTCGATCGACGATCTGCCGACCGCCAAGAACGACACCTTCGCCGCCACCGAAGATACCGTTCTCAACGGCTCGGTTGCTGGCAACGACACCCTCTCCGGCGACGGCGGCAACGCCTTCGCTCTCGGCACCAACGCCGCCCACGGCACCGTCATCGTCAACGCCGACGGCACGTTCACGTACACGCCTGCCGGGAACTACAACGGCCCGGATTCGTTCACCTACACCCTGACCGACGTCGATGGCGATGTGTCGACGGCGACCGTCACGCTGAACGTCGCTTCCGTTGATGACCTGCCCACGGCCAAGAACGACACCTTCGCCGCGACCGAAGACACCGTCTTGAACGGTTCAGTCGCCGCCAACGACACCCTCTCCGGCGACGGCGGCAACGCCTTCGCCCTCGGCACCAACGCTGCCCACGGCACCGTCGTCGTCAACGCCGACGGCACCTTCACCTACACGCCCGCCGCCAATTACAACGGCCCCGACTCTTTCACCTACACGTTGACCGATGCAGACGGCGACGTCTCGACGGCCACCGTCACGCTCAACGTCGCTTCCGTTAATGACCTGCCCACGGCCAAGAACGACACCTTCGCCGCTACCGAAGACACCGTCTTGAACGGTTCAGTCGCCGGCAACGACACGCTCTCCGGCGACGGCGGAAACACCTTCGCCCTCGGCACCAACGCCGCTCACGGCACTGTCGTCGTCAACGCCGACGGCACGTTCACCTATACCCCGGCCGCCAACTACAACGGGCCGGACTCGTTCACGTACGCGCTGACGGATGCCGATGGCGACGTGTCAACGGCCACGGTCACGCTCAATGTCGTCTCGGTCGATGACCTGCCCGCGGCCAAGAACGACACGTTTTCAGCCACGGAAGACACCGTCCTGAACGGCTCCGTCGCCGGCAATGACACGCTGTCTGGCGACGGCGGAAACACCTTCGCGCTCGGAACCGGTACTGCTCACGGCACAGTCGTCATCAACGCGGACGGCACGTTCGCGTACACCCCGGCTTCCAACTACAACGGCCCGGACTCGTTTACCTACACGCTGACGGATGCCGACGGCGATGTGTCGACTGCGACGGTCACGCTAAACGTCACCTCGGTCGACGACCTGCCGGTCGCCAAGGCCGACACATTCGCCGCGACCGAAGATGCCGTTCTCAACGGCTCGGTTGCTGGCAACGACTCCCTCTCCGGCGACGGCGGCAACGCCTTCGCCATCGGTACCAATGCCGCCCACGGCATCGCCGTCGTCAACGCCGACGGCACGTTCACGTACACGCCGACTGCAAACTACAACGGCCCGGACTCGTTCACCTACACCCTGACCGACGCTGATGGGGACGTGTCGACCGCGACCGTCACGCTGAACGTCGCTTCGGTCGACGATCTGCCGACGGCAAAGAACGACACGTTCTCCGCCACCGAGGACACCGTTCTCAACGGCTCCGTGGCGGGCAATGACACCTTGTCCGGCGACGGCAGCAACACGTTCGCCCTCGGCACCAACGCCGCTCACGGAACTGTCGTCGTCAACGCTGATGGCACTTTCACGTACACGCCAGCCGCCAACTACAACGGTGCGGACTCGTTCACCTATACCCTGACCGATGCCGATGGCGATGTGTCGACGGCTACCGTCACGCTGAACGTAGCTTCCATTGATGACCTGCCCACGGCCAAGAACGACACCTTCGCCGCTACCGAAGACACCGTCTTGAACGGTTCAGTCGCCGGCAACGACACGCTCTCCGGCGATGGCGGCAACACCTTCGCTCTCGGCACCGGTGCTGCTCACGGCACGGTCACCGTCAATGCCGACGGCACGTTCACGTACACCCCCGCCGCCAACTACAACGGCCCCGACTCGTTCTCGTATGCGTTGACCGATGCGGATGGCGATGTCTCGACGGCCACCGTCACGCTGAACGTCGCATCGGTCGACGATCTGCCGACGGCAAAGAACGACACGTTCTCCGCCACCGAGGACACCGTTCTCAACGGCTCCGTGGCGGGCAATGACACCTTGTCCGGCGACGGCGGCAACACTTTTGCCCTCGGCACCGGTGCCGCTCACGGCACCGTCGTCATCAACGCCGACGGTACGTTCACGTACACGCCAGCCGCCAACTACAACGGTGCGGACTCGTTCACGTACACGCTGACCGATGCGGACGGCGATGTGTCGACGGCGACTGTCACGTTGAACGTCGCTTCGGTGGACGATCTGCCGGCGGCCAAGGCCGATACGTTCAACGCCACCGAAGACAACGTGTTGAACGGCTCGGTCGCAGGCAACGACACCCTCTCCGGCGACGGCGGAAACACCTTCGCCCTAGGCACCGGCGCCGCTCACGGCGCGGTCGTCGTCAACGCCGACGGCACGTTCACGTACACGCCGGCTGCGAACTACAACGGTCCGGATTCGTTTACCTACACCCTGACCGATGCCGACGGTGATGTGTCGACCGCAACCGTCACATTGAACGTCGCTTCTGTCGACGACCTGCCCACCGCCGAGAACGATACCTTTGCTGCCACCGAAGACGCCGTCCTCAACGGCTCGGTCGCCGGCAACGACACCTTGTCCGGTGACGGCGGCAACGTCTTCGCCATCGGCACGGGCGCCGCTCACGGCGCCGTAATCGTCAACGCTGACGGGACGTTCACGTACACCCCGGCTGCCAACTACAACGGCCCGGACTCGTTCACCTACACCCTCACCGACGCTGACGGCGACGTCTCGACCGCCACCGTCACGCTGAACGTAGCTTCGGTGGACAACCTGCCGGTCGCCAAGGCCGACACATTCGCCGCGACCGAGGACACCGTCCTGAACGGCTCGGTTGCCGGCAACGACACGCTGTCCGGCGACGGCGGCAACGTCTTCGCTCTGGGCACAGGGGCGGCACACGGCACCGTCGTCGTCAACGCCGACGGTACGTTCACGTATACCCCGGCAGCCAACTACAACGGCCCCGACTCGTTCACGTACACGCTGACGGATGCCGATGGCGACGTGTCGACCGCAACTGTCACGATGAACGTCGCCTCGGTCGACGATCTGCCGACCGCAAAGAACGACACGTTCTCCGCCACCGAAGACACTGTCCTCAACGGTACCGTCGCCGGCAACGACACCCTCTCCGGCGACGGCGGCAACGCCTTCGCCCTCGGCGCCAACGCCGCCCACGGCACCGTCGTCGTCAACGCCGACGGTACGTTCACCTACACCCCGACCGCCAACTACAACGGCCCGGACTCGTTCACGTACACATTGACCGATGCGGACGGCGATGTCTCGTCTGCCACGGTGACGTTGAACGTGTCGGCCGACAACGATTCACCAGGCGCTGCCAACGACACCTTCGCCGCCATCGAGGACACCGTCCTGAACGGCTCGATCGCCGGCAACGACACGCTGTCAGGCGATGGCGGCAACAGCTTCGCGCTGGGCACAGGTGCCGCCCACGGCACAGTCGTCGTCAACGCCGACGGTACGTTCACGTACACGCCAGCCGCCAACTACAACGGTCCCGACAGCTTCACCTACACGCTGACGGATGCCGACGGCGATGTCTCCACGGCTACCGTGACGCTGAACGTTGCATCGGTCGACGACCTGCCGACTGCGAAGGCTGACACTTTCGCAGCCAACGAAGACACGACCCTCAACGGCTCCGTCGCTGGCAACGACACGCTCTCCGGCGATGGTGGCAACACCTTCGCACTGGGCACTGGCGCCGCCCATGGCACCGTCGTCGTCAACGCTGACGGCACGTTCACGTACACGCCGGCCGCCAACTACAACGGTCCGGACTCTTTCACCTACACCCTAACCGATGCAGACGGCGATGTCTCGACCGCCACGGTCATGCTGAACGTCGCCTCCGTCGACGACGTGCCGACGACCAAGAACGACACTTTCGCAGCCACGGAGGACACAGTCCTCAACGGTTCCGTCGCCGGCAACGACACGCTGTCTGGCGACGGCGGCAATGTCTTCTCTCTCGGCACGGGCGCTGCGCACGGCACCGTCGTCGTCAACGCTGACGGCACGTTCGCGTACACGCCAGCTGCGAACTACAACGGTCCCGACAGCTTCACCTACACGCTGATCGATGCGGACGGTGACGTCTCGACGGCCACGGTGACGTTGAACGTTGCCTCAGTCGACGATCTGCCGACCGCCAAGGCCGATGCGCTCAATGCCACCGAGGACACCGTCCTCAACGGCTCGGTCGCCGGCAACGACACCCTCAGCGGCGACGGCGGCAACGTCTTCGCTATTGGCACGGGCGCCGCTCACGGCACCGCCGTCGTCAACTCCGATGGCACGTTCACATACACCCCGGCTGTGGACTACAACGGCCCGGACAGCTTCACCTACACGCTCACCGATGCGGACGGCGATGTGTCCACGGCCACCGTCACCCTGAACGTCGCCTCCGTGGACGATCTGCCGACGGCCAAGAACGACACCTTCGCAGCGGCCGAAGACACTGTCCTGAACGGTTCGATCGGCGGCAACGACACTCTTTCCGGCGACGGCGGCAACGTCTTCGCCATCGGCACGGGCGCTGCGCACGGCACCGTCGTCGTCAATGCCGACGGCACGTTTACGTACACCCCGGCTGCGAACTACAACGGTCCCGACAGCTTCACCTACTCGCTGACGGATGCCGACGGTGATGTCTCGATGGCTACCGTGACGTTGAACGTCGCCTCGGTCGACGATCTGCCGACTGCCAAGGCAGACACCTTCAACGCCACCGAAGACACCGTTCTGAACGGCTCGGTCGCAGGCAACGACACCCTGTCTGGCGACGGCGGCAACGCCTTTGCGCTGGGCACCAACGCCGCTCACGGCGCCGTCGTCGTCAACGCCGACGGCACGTTCACGTACACCCTGGCTGCGAACTACAACGGCCCGGACAGCTTCACCTACACGCTAACCGATGCGGACGGCGATGTGTCGACCGCCACCGTCACGCTGAATGTCGGCTCCGTCGACGACCTGCCGACCGCCAAGAACGACACCTTCGCCGCTACCGAAGACACCGTCCTCAACGGCTCGGTGGCTGGCAACGACACGCTGTCTGGCGACGGCGGCAATGTCTTCTCGCTGGGCACTGGTGCCGCTCACGGCACCGTCGTCGTCAATGCCGACGGTACCTTCACCTACACCCCGGCCGCCAACTACAACGGCCCCGACTCGTTCACCTACACCCTGACTGATGCAGACGGCGACGTCTCGACCGCCACGGTCACGCTGAACATCGCCTCCGTGGACGACCTGCCCGTCGCCAAGAACGACACCTTTGCCGCTACCGAAGACACCGTCCTCAACGGTTCGGTCGCCGGCAACGACACCCTGTCTGGCGACGGCGGCAATGTCTTCGCCATCGGCACGGGCGCTGCGCACGGCACCGTCGTCGTCAACGCCGACGGTACGTTCACGTACACGCCTGCCGCGAACTACAACGGTACGGATTCGTTCACCTACACACTGACCGATGCCGACGGTGATGTCTCGACGGCCACGGTCACGTTGAACGTCGGTGCTGTCGACGACCTGCCGGTTGCCAAGGCTGATACCTTTGCCGCCACCGAAGACACCGTCCTGAACGGCTCGGTCGCCGGAAACGACACGCTGTCCGGCGACGGTGGCAACGTCTTCTCTCTGGACACAGGCGCCGCGCACGGGACCGTCGTTGTCAACGCCGACGGCACTTTCACGTATACCCCGGCCGCCAACTACAACGGCCCGGACAGCTTCACCTACACGCTGACCGACGCCGACGGCGATGTGTCGACCGCAACCGTCACGCTGAACGTCGCTTCGGTCGTCGATCTGCCGACCGCCAAGAACGACACCTTCGCTGCCACGGAAGACACCGTGCTCAAAGGCTCGGTCGCTGGCAACGACACGTTGTCCGGCGACGGTGGCAACACCTTCGCCCTCGGCACCGGCGCCGCTCACGGCACTGTTGTAGTCAACGCCAACGGCACGTTCACGTACACCCCTGCCGCCAACCACAACGGCCCGGACAGCTTCACCTACACGCTGACCGACGCCGATGGCGATGTGTCTACCGCAACCGTCACGCTGAACGTCGCTTCGGTCGACGATCTGCCGACCGCCAAGAACGACACCTTCGCCGCCACGGAGGACACGGTCCTCAACGGCAACGTCGCCGCCAACGACACCCTCTCCGGCGACGGCGGCAACGTCTTTACCCTCGGCACCAACGCCGCCCACGGCACCGTCGTCGTCAACGCCGATGGCACGTTCACCTACACGCCGGCCGCAAACTACAACGGCCCGGACAGCTTCACCTACACGCTGACCGATGCCGATGGCGACGTCTCGACCGCCACCGTCACGCTGAACGTCGCTTCGGTCGACGATCTGCCGGTTGCGAAGGCCGACACGTTTGTAGCCACCGAAGACACCGTCCTCAACGGCAACGTCGCCGCCAACGACACCCTCTCCGGCGACGGCGGCAACGCCTTCGCCCTCGGCACCAACGCTGCCCACGGCACCGTCATCGTCAACGCCGACGGCACCTTCACCTACACGCCCGCTGCCAACTACAACGGCCCCGACAGCTTTACCTACACGCTGACCGACGCCGACGGCGACGTCTCTACCGCCACGGTGAATTTGAACGTCGCAGCAGTGGACGACCCCAGCGTCCTGACGCCGGACAGCAAGATCGTCGCCGAAGACACTGCCGCCACTGGCGACGTGCTGAGCAACGACTCCGATGTCGACAGCTCACTCACCGTCACCACCTTCACGGTGGCCGGTGTCGCCAGCAGCTTCAACGCCGGCCAGACGGCCAACATCGCGGGCGTGGGGACCTTCGCCGTTGCCGCCAACGGCAACTACACCTTCACGCCGGTCGCCAACTGGAACGGCGCTGTCCCGCAGCTCACCTACAACACCAACACCGGCTCGTCGTCGACGCTGAACGTCACCGTCACGGCCGTGGACGACGCGAGTGTGCTGGCCGCGGACACCAAGACCGTGGCTGAAGACACCGCAGCCACCGGCAACGTGCTGTCGAACGACACGGACATCGACAGCGCCCTCACCGTCGCCAGCTTCACCGTCACCGGTGTCGCGGGCACGTTCAACGCGGGCCAGACCGCCACCATCGCCGGTGTCGGCACCCTCGCGTTGAACGCCAACGGCGACTACACCTTCACCCCGGTGGCCGACTGGAACGGCGCCGTGCCGCAGGTCACGTACACGACCAACACCGGCTCCAGCAGCACGCTGAACGTGACGGTGACGTCGGTCAACGATGCGCCCGCGTCGGCAGGCGGCGCCGTCATCGGCACCGAAGACGCCAACCTGGTCTTCAGCTGGGCCCAGTTCAACGTCAGCGACGTCGACAGCGCCACCAGCAGCCTCGGTGTGCAGATCACCACGCTGCCCACCGACGGCACGCTGCAGTTCTTCAATGGCAGCAGCTGGGTCGCCGTCACGCTGAACCAGACGATCACGCAGGCCGCCATCGCCGCGGGCAACCTGCGCTTCGTGCCGGACGCGAACGAGAGTGGTGCCGACGCCTTCAACTCGGCCGGCACCGGCAACCTGAAGAACGACTACGCACAGTTCAACTTCAAACCGACCGACGGCGGCACCACCGGTTCGACCGCCAGCATGCGGATCGACATCAACCCGGTGGCCGACGCGCCGACGCTGACGACGAAGAACCACGACGTGACGCTCGTCACCACCAGCTTCGAAGCCGCCGACACGGGGCTGACCCAATCGCAGCTGAACCCGAACACCACCTCGACCAGCACGCTCACGCAGACCACGCTGGGCGGCTGGACGCGTGTGGACACGCCCGACGCCTACGCCGGCGGCACCAACGTGTGGGAGCTGTGGAGCAACGGCGACACGATGGCCAACCAGGCCAACACGCAGATCGGTGTGGCCGCTGGCACCGGCAACGGCCAGAACTGGCTGGAACTGAACAACGCCGACAACAACGGCGCGCTGGTGCAGACCCTGGGCCTGAGCCGCAGTGTCACCACCACGGCAGGTTATGTGTACGACCTGTCGTTCGACTATGCGGGCCGCCTGGGCTTCAGCCAGGACTTCACCAAGATCACCGTGCTGGTGGACGGCGTGAAGGTGGCCAGCTACGCGGGCACCAGCGGCCAGAACGCGCTGAACTGGGAGAACCTGCACTTCAGCTTCGTCGGCAACGGCGGTGCGCAGACCGTCACCATCATCACCGACGCGGCGCAGTTCAACACGAACGGCCGCGGCGCGATGATCGACGACATCAAGCTGACCGAGTCGCAGGGCGCGCAAGCCGGCAATGCCGGCGGGGGCAGCAAGACCGAGATCGCGCTGTCGGGCTACATCACCTCAGCCCTGACCGATGCGGACAACTCCGAATCGCTGTCGCTGACGATCGGTGGGCTGCCCGCCAACGCCACCGTGGTGACCGCCAGCCACCCGAGCGGCTACACGGTGGTCAACGGCGCAGTCACCATACCGGCCAGCGAGCTGGCCTCGGCCAAGCTGCAGCTCAGCTCGAGCTACCTCGGCAACGTGGCGCTCACGGTGACCAGCACCACCACCGAGCCCAATGGCAGCACCGCCAGCACCAACGCCTCGCTGAACTTCAAGATCGTGGTCGGCGCCGGCGACGTGGGCACCGAGGGCAGCACGCACATGCTGATGTCCAGCACCGCCGCGGTCAGCGCCACCGGCCTGCACGGCGAGTACTTCGGCTACAACGAGACGGCCAACCAGGGCCAGTTCTACAACGTGCAGACCGGCGATGGCACGGTCGGCAACCTCGACAGCATCGCCGACATCACCAGCATCATCAACCTGCGCCAGGGCAGCAGCATCGTCGGCACCTCGGCCTCGGCCAGCAATGCAGCGATGGATGCGTCGTTCAACGCCAGCAACCTGTCGTATGGCCAGTCGGTGGCAGTCACCAACAGCCTGGGCAGCAACTCGCCCACCGCGGTGGGCAACAGCATCACCACCGGCTCGCTCTACAACTTTCTCGGCGCAGCCAACGCCGGCAACAACACCGGAACGCTCAAGGCCACCAGCAGCTTCGGCCAGACGACCGACGCGATCGTGCGGATGGTCGGCTCGGCCTACTTCAGCGCCGGCACTTACGACTTCCAGGTGCGCGCCGACGACGGCTACAGCATCCGCATCGACGGCCAGGTGGTGATGCAGTACGACGCCAACCAAGCGGCCACCACCCGGGCGACGACGACGCCGGTGGCCATTGGCGAAGGCCCGCACACGGTCGAGATCGTCTACTGGGAGCAAGGCACCAACGCCGAGCTGCTGGTGCAGTACAAGCCGTCCGGCGCGGCCACCTACCAGACGCTGAGCCTGGACAACCTGGCGCTGTTCCAGACCGAAAACGCGCCGACGCTGACCGAGCTGCAGGACATCATCGAGAACCCGTCGGTCAATGGGCAGTACCTGATCCGCACCGGGCAAGAGGCCTACGGCGGCACCGGCGCCGACAGCATCACCGGCAGCGATGGCCGCGATGTGATCCACGGTGGTGCGGGCAGCGACTCGATCAACGGCGGTGGCGCGGCCGACCGCATCGAAGGGGGCGCGGGCAACGACACGCTCACCGGCGGCCTGGGCGCCGACACCTTCCGCTGGGAGCTGGCCGACCACGGCAGCAACGGCACGCCGGCGATCGACACGATCACCGATTTCGACACCCGCGGCTATACCTCGGGCGGCGACCGGCTGGACCTGCGCGACCTGCTGGTCGGCGAAAGCCAGGCCGGCGGCAACCTGGGCAGCTTCATCAGCTTCGAGAAGGTCGGCAGCAACACGGTGGTGCACATCTCCAGCTCGGGTGGTTTCGGCGGCGGGTACACGGCCTCGGCCGAAGACCAGACCATCGTGCTGCAGAACGTGGACCTGACCAACGGCTTCACAACCAACGCGCAGATCATTCAAGACCTGCTGGACAAGGGCAAGATCGTCACCGATTGATGTGGGGGGACCACCGACGCCGGCCCCCAACGATGGGGCCGGCTCGGCCGGTCGGTCTGTCAATCGCAAGACGCGCGGTCAACCCTTCAAGAACGCCAGCAGGTCGGCGTTCAGGCGGTCCTTGTGGGTCTCGGGGATGCCGTGGGGGCCGCCGGCGTACACGATCAGCTTCGCGCCTTTGACGAGCTTGACCGTGGCCTTGGCCGTGGTCTCGATCGGCACGATCTGGTCGTCACCGCCATGGATGACCAGTGTGGGCACGTCGAACTTCTTCAGGTCGTCGACGAAGTTGCTCTCGGAGAAGGCCTTGATCGAGTCGAAGGTGGCCTTGTGCCCGGCTTGCAGGCCCTGCTGCCAGAACGAGTCGATCAGCCCTTGCGACGCCTTCGCGCCCGGCCGGTTGAAGCCGAAGAACGGGCCGCTGGCGATGTCGTGGTACAGCTGGGCACGGTTGCTCTGCGACCCGCTGCGCAGGCCGTCGAACACGTCCATCGGCACGCCGTCGGGGTTGGCTGGCGTCTTGACCATGATCGGCGTAAAGGCGCCTACCAGCACCGCCTTGGCGACCCGGCCGGTGCCGTGGCGGCCGATGTAGCGCGCCACCTCGCCGCCCCCGGTCGAGAAGCCGACCAGCGTCGCGTTCTTCAGGCCCAGCGCCTCGATCACCGACGCCAGGTCGTCGGCGTATTGGTCCATGGTGTTGCCGGCCCAGGGCTGGCCCGATCGGCCGTGGCCGCGGCGGTCATGGGCGACCACGCGGTAGCCCTGGTCGGCCAGAAAAAGCATCTGCGATTCCCAGCTGTCCGAGTTGAGCGGCCAGCCGTGGCTGAAGACGACGACCTGGCCATTCTTCGGGCCCCAGTCCTTGTAGTAGAGCGGCGTTCCGTCGTTGGCCGCCACGTAGCTCGAGGCCAACGCGGCCACGCTGCGCGCGGTCTGCGTGGCCTGAATAGAGGCCGGCGCGGCGGCTTGCGCCTGAACGGCCAGCGAGGCCAGGGCCACGGAAGAGGCGGCAAGAAGCTTGGCGAAGGTGTACATGGTGAGGCTCCGGGGTTGGGGTTGAACGGCGACAGGTTGTTCTGTCGGCGAAACGAACTTTGCCCGGCAAGGCCGTACGATACGCATCATTCAGTACGCAATACTTGATCAGGAGTACAAGCCTTGCAGGACGATCCCGGAGACCGCCTGGCCGCGCTGCTGGACCATTTCTCGGTCCGCGCCCACACCTTTCACGCTGGGGCGCTGTGCGGCATCAACGCGCTGGAAGCAGAAGAGCCCTTCGGCCAGTTGCACCTGATCCAGAGCGGCGAGGTCGAGGTGCGCCACGGTGCCGTGCGCGCCCTGCGGATCACCCGGCCCAGCCTGCTGCTCTACCCGCGCCCGATGGGCCACCGGTTCATCACCGACCAGCAGCACGGCGCGCACTTCGTCTGCGCCCACGTGCAGTTCGATGGCGGCACGGCCAACCCCATTGCCGCGGCGCTGCCAGACGTGGTGTGCCTGCCGCTCGAGCGGCTGCAGAGTTGCCAGTCGGTGCTGGCGCTTCTGTTTGCCGAAGCCGAATCAAAGAACTGCGGCCGCCAGGCCATGCTCGACCGGCTGTTCGAGGTCGTGTTGATCCACATCCTGCGCGAGCTGATGGAGCAAGGCGACATCAAGGCCGGCATGCTGGCCGGCCTGGCGCACGGGCAACTGCGCCGCGCGCTGGTGGCGATGCACGAGTCGCCGCAGCGCGACTGGTCGCTCGAAGACCTGGCGCGCGAAGCCGGCATGTCGCGCACCGTGTTTGCCAACACCTTCCGCAACACCCTCGGCTGCACGCCGGGCAGTTACCTGCAAGGCTGGCGCATCGGGCTGGCGCAGAAGCTGTTGCGCCGCGGCCAGTCGTTGAAGCTGATTGCCGCCGAGGTGGGCTACGGCAGCGAAGCCGCGTTGTCGCGCGCGTTCAGCGCGCAGACCGGCGTCTCACCTCGAGATTGGAGAAAGGCGCAGGGGGCACAGGGCGCGCCGGGCCAGCCTTGATGCCGTGGGGCCGGCGCACCGGCCCCACGCACTCACACCGCCGGCACGACCGGCCCGGTCAGGCCGTCCAGCCCGCAGGTGGTCAGTGCAGTGGCATCGTCAGACGAAGCCACCCCTTCGGCATACACCTTCAGCCCGATGCCGTGCAGCATGCGCACCGCGCCGGCCACGTGCTCGCGCCGTGCATGGTCGCCCGACAGGCCTTCGACGAAGCTGGCGTCGAGCTTGACGAAATCGAGCCCCACCTCCAGCAGCCCGGTGGCCTCGGTCAGGCGCTCGCCGGCATGCTCGAGGCCCACGCGGGCACCGCAGCCGTGCATCTGCGTCACCATCTCGCGCACCAGCTCGATGTGGCGCAGCGCGCCGTCCTCGGCCACTTCGAGCCACAGGCCCGGTGCTTCGCCGGCAAAGGCCGACAGCATCGCCCGCAGGTTGGGCACGAAGCTGCTGTCCATCAATGAGCCGGGGCTGATGTTCACCGCGCGGGCCATGCCGTCGGCGGCGATCGCGGCCAGCGCGAGCTTCACCGCCAGCAGGTCGATGCGCGAGGTCAGCTGCGTGCGGCGGGCCATCGGCAGCCACTGCGCCGCCGGCACCATCTCGCCGTCCTCTTCCAGCTGCAGGCGCAGCGGGCACTCGCGGTGCACCACCGCGCCGTGCATGTCCACCAGCGGGAACTCGACGAGCTTGGCGCGCTGGTTGTTCACCGCGCCCTGCAGCCGCTCGCGCCAGGCGTCTTCGCCCAGCACCAGGCCGTCGCCGGTGTCGTCCAGCTCCACCGCGTAGGCACCGCGGCCTTCGGCGCGAGCCAGCGCCTGGTCGGCCGCGGCCAGCAGCGACGACATCGGCGCGCCGTGCCACCAGCGCACCGCGCCCACCACCGCGTTGGCGGCGGGGTCGTGGGCGCGCAGCAGGTTGCGCAGGCGCGCCGCCACGTCGACCGCCGGCTCGCGCAGCGAGCCCACGTCAGGCAGCACCATCGCGAAGTCAGAGCCGTTCAAGCGGCCCACCTCGAACGAGCCGGCGCGGCGCGCCGATTCGACGATGGCGGCGGCGGATTCTTGCAGCAGCCGGTCGGTCGTCGCGTGGCCCAGCTTGCGGTTCAGGCCCTGCAGATCGGCCAGGCGCACCAGCACGATCGCGCCGCCGGAGCTGCCGTCTTCGCTGTTCAGCATCACCTTCAACCGGCCCATGAAGTGCGAGCGGTTGGACAAGCCGGTCAGCGTGTCGCAATTGGCCTGGCGGCGCAGCTGCTCGACCTGCGCGGCCTGCTCGTCGAACATGCCTTTCAGGCGAGCGACCATCGTGTTCATCGCCCGCGTCACCTCGCGCAGCTCGGGCACCACCGGCTCGCTGATCGTGATGAAGCGACGCTCGGTCAGCGCGGTGGCCTGCTGCACCGTCGCCTGCAGCGGCAGGCGGATGCGGCGCACGGCCACGGCCGCCAGCCCCCCCAGTGCCAGCGCCAGCAGCGCCAGGATGCTGGCGGTGGACAAGGTGTTGCGCCACAGCTGGTCGTCGGCAAAGCTCGAGTGGCTGCGCACCTCGAGCCTGCCCAGCAGCTTCCAGCCGTCGCTCACCTGAGCCGTGCCGGCCGTGGGCGAGATGCCGAGCAGGCTGACGAACCAGCGCGGCGCGGCGCTGGCCTTCGGGTCGGCCCGGCGCTCTTGCACCACCTTGCCGTCGGTGCCGGTCAGGCGGATCAGCTCGTAGTAGCCGGTATCGAACTGGCTGGCGATCACCAGTTCCATCGCCGTGGCATCGCCCTTCTGCTGCGACAGCGTCAGGGCGAGAAACTGGGCGGTGTCGTTGTTCTTCAGCCCCAGCTGCGTTTCGAGGTATTGGCGCGCCGAATGCACCGTGATACCGAATGCAGCGGCAAACGCCAGCACCAGTGTCAGCGCAAGCAACAACCAAACCTGGCGAATCAGTGACATGGTCCCTCCTGGGGCATGCTTATACCTCGTTCATGCCGGTGAATTACTGGAAAAAACCGTCCTGGCGCGCCTTGGCCAGCGCGTCGCGCCAGCGCGAGAGCCGCTCGGACGGGCCGGCACCACCAACTGCCACCGGGCCCACGCCTTCCCACAAACCCTCGGCATTGAAGCTGAAGACGGGGGACAGGTCGGGCCGGCGGCTGGCATGGCGCAGCTCGGTGATCAGGTTGTCCAGCACGAAGGGGTCGGCCTCCGGGCTGGGGTAGTAGGCCAGCACCATGTGGGGCTGCACCGGCCCGCCCGGCCCGCCCATCGCGGCGCGCACATAGACCAGGCGCAGCTTGCGGTGCGGCACCCCCATCGCGGTGAGGGTGAAGTACTTGGCGATCGCGTAGTCCTCGCAGTCGGCCATGCCTTTTTGCAGTGACTCGAGCGGGCTGGCCCAGTAGTCCACCTGGCCCCAGATGTCGATGTCGTCGCGGTACTGCAGGCGCCGGTTGTAGAACTCGTTGACCGCCGCCAGCTGGCTCGGCTCGTCCTGCGACTGCACGCTGGCCATCGCCTGGCGCAGGGCCTGGGCGCCCTGCAACGCCTGTTCCCCGCGGCGGGCGGCCGCCTGCACGATGCGTTCAGGGTCCCAGGCCTGAACGCCCAGCGACAAGGTGGCCAGCAGCAACGCCGCCCAGCGCAGGCTCGCCAGGCCGCGCCGCACTGCCGCCCCCACGCCCGCCCCCCAGGGCTCGGATCGGAAGGCAGCGGCTGCAGCAGCGTTGAAGACGGGCATCGAAGGGTTGTTGTCGGCCGGCCAGGGCACGACTTGAGCGGCGCCGACAGCAGTCTGACATCAACCACCCAGGCCTGTCGCTGGCCGGCCACAGGCAACAGGGATAACTAACGCCTGCTCGAGATACTTGCCACCGGCCCGCCGGCGACCGAGGGGAAAACAAGGCCGCTCCAGTACATTGAATGGGTTTGCCAGGCTGGATGGCGAACCATTGCAAAGGGAACGGCAAGCATGAAGAAGAACACCCTGCTCGGGTTCAGCCTGGTGGCGCTGGCCTGCAGTGCCGCGCTGGCGCAAGGGGCGCAGACCGTGTCGGTCGCGGCCCAGAGGGCGATCCAGACCAACCCGGAGGTGGCCGCCAAGTTCAATGCGCTGCGCGCGGCGGTCGAAGAGGTCGATGCCGCCTCGGCCGGCTACCTGCCCCGCGTCGACCTGACCGCCGAGGCCGGCCGCACCGACGACCGCATCACCAGCCGCACGCCGGCGAACCAGAACCTGGACCGCAGCGGCGTGGCGCTGAACATCACCCAGGTCTTGTGGGACGGCTTCGCCACCCGCAGCGAGGTGAGCCGCCTGTCGCACGCCCGCATGGCGCGTTACTTCGAGTTCCTCGACGCCACCGAGCAGACCGCGCTCGAGGCCGCCCGCGCCCACCACGACGTGCTGCGCTACCGCAAGCTGGTGGCGCTGGCCGAAGACAACTATGTCCAGCACAAGTACGCGTTCGACCAGATCCAGAGCCGCGTGCGCGCCGGCGTGGCCCGCGGAGTCGACCTGGAGCAGTCCGGCGCCCGCCTGGCGCTGGCCGAATCCAACCTGGTGACCGAAAAAGCCAACCTGCACGACGTGACCGAACGCTACCGCCGCATCGTCGGCGAACTGCCGCCTGAGGCCGGCGACCCCGGCAACGCGCTGGCGCAAGGCCTGCCGACCAGCGGCGTGGACGCGCTCGAAACCACCGCGCGCCGCAGCCCGGTGATCGCCGGCGCGGTAGAAAACCTGCGCGCCGTGCGGGCCCAGTCCGAGGTCCGCCGCAGCAGCTTCCAGCCGCGTGTCGAGGCCCGCCTGCGCTCGGGTGGCGGCCACAACTTCGACGGCATCGAAGACCAGAAGCGCGACACCTCGGCCACCCTCGCACTGACCTGGAACCTGTTCAACGGCGGCGCCGACGACGCCCGCCAGCGCCAGCAGGTGCACCTGCTGAACCAGGCTGCCGACCTGCGCGACAAGGCCTGCCGCGACGTGCGCCAGACCGCGGCCATCGCCTTCAACGACGTGCGCCGCCTCGACGAGCAGCTGGTCTACCTGGACCGCAACACGATCGCGATCGAGAAGGCCCGCGACGCCTACCGGCAGCAGTTCGACATCGGCCAGCGCAGCCTGCTGGACCTGCTGAACGCCGAGAACGAGCTCTACACCGCCAAGCGCTCATACGCGCTGGCCGTGGCCGACCGCGACATCGCCGTGGTGCGCACCCATGCCGCCATGGGCACGCTGGTGGCCGCGCTGGGGCTGGCCAAGGCCGACACCCAGGCCCTGGCCCCGGACAGCGAAGGCTGGGCCGCCGGCGAAGATGCCGCCGGCCGCTGCCCGCTGGCACCCACCGAGCTGGCCAGCATGAGCAAGGCCGACCTCGACGCCAAGGCCCGCGCGATGGTGACGGCCAGTGCCCCGGTCGCGATGGCTCCGCCCACTGCCGCGATCGCACCGCCCGCCACCGCAGCGCCGGTGCCGCCGGCCTCATCGGCCGCGGCCACGGCCCCGGTCGAGCAGCGCTTGCGCGACTGGGCGGCGGCATGGATGTCGAAAGACCTTGCCCGCTACACCGCCTTCTACAGCGCCGACTTCGCCGCCTTCAAGGGCGACCAGGCCGCCAAGGCCAAATGGCAGGCCGAGCGCCAGCGCGCGCTGGGCAAGCCCGGCGAGATCAGCGTGCAGCTCAGCCATGTGCAGGCGCGGGCCTTGTCGCCCACGCGCATCGAGACCTCGTTCGAGCAGGCTTACCGCTCGTCGAACTACAGCGACACGGTGAACAAGACGCTGACCTGGGAGCTTCAGGGTGGCGTCTGGCTGATCGTTGCCGAATCGAAGCGCTGAGCGGCTCGACGACCCTCGGCTTTCTGGCCACACCCGCCCCGCCGGGAGGCCGCTTGCAGGCTGAATTTCGATAGACTGCCGGGGCCCGCAACGACGGGTGCTTTGCCGCGAAAAAAAGCCCTCCACATGCCCGTCCGCCCTTCGATGCTGCCCCTTTCCCCGCTCGGCCTGGTGGCCACCGCCCTGGTGCTGGGTTTCGGATGGGCAGGCCCGCTGGCGGCGCAGCAGCCGGCGGCACCGGTGGCGTCCGGCAGCGTCGCGTCGCCCGAGACGAGCGAGATCCAGCGCCTGACCCGCGACGGCCAGCACGCGCAGGCCCTGAAGCTCATCGACGACGCGCTGAGCAAGAACCCGAAAGACGCGCAGATGCGGTTTCGCCGGGGCGTGGCCCTGTCGATGCTGGACCGCAAGACCGAAGCGCTCGCCGTGTTCCAGAAGCTGGTCGACGACCACCCGGACATGCCGGCGCCCTACAACAACATGGCCGTGATCTACGGCGCCCAGGGCGACTACGAAAAAGCCCGCCAGGCGCTGGAACGGGCGATCCACACCAATCCGGCGTACGCCACCGCGTACCAGAACCTGGGCGACGTGTACGCCCAGCTCGCGAGTCAGGCCTACACCAAGGCCTTGCAGCTGGACAAGGCCGACGCCAGCGTGCAGCCCAAGCTCGCCCTGCTGCGAGAGCTGACCGCCAGCCCCAACACCGCGCCGCCGCCCGCCGCGCCTGCGGTGGCAGCCAAGCCGGTGGGTCGGCCCGCGGCACCGCCGCCCAACCCCGCGCCTGCTGTCGTGGCCGCAGCGCCCGCAGCCAAGCCCATCGCCCCGCCCCCTGCGCCCGCACCGGCGGCTGCCGTGGCGCCCAGCAAGCCCACGGTCGTGGCCGCCGCGCCTGTGCCCGCGCCCAAGCCCATCGCCCCGCCCCCGCCCGCGCCGGCCCCCGCCGTTGTGGCCAGCAAGCCCGCGGCGACCGCCTCGGTGCCGACGGCCACCGCCCCGCCGGCCGTCAAGCCGGTGGCACCGCCGCCGCCCGCCCCGCCCGTGGCCAGCGGCGCCAACGGCGAGGTCGAGGCGGCCGTGCGCGCCTGGGCCGCGGCCTGGGCCCAGCGCAACATGGCCGACTACTACGCCGCCTACACGCCCGACTTCAGCGGCCAAGCCGGCTCCCGCAAGGCCTGGGAACAAGACCGCCGCGACCGCATCGCGCCGCGCAAGCAGATCAAGGTCGAACTGGTCGACCTGCGTGTCAGCGTCGAGGGTGACCAGGCGACCGCCAAGTTCAAGCAGGTCTACAGCTCGGACGCGCTGTCGGCCAACAGCCGCAAGACGCTGCAGCTGGTTCGCAGCAACGGTCGCTGGTTGATCAAGCAAGAATCTGTCGGCGGCTGATGCCCGTGGGTTTGCGCATGGCCACGCCGATGAAACGCGAGTCGCCTCACAACCCCCGCAAGCGCCGTGGTGCAGTGCTGCTCGGCACCGTCGGGCTGCTGAGCGCCGGGCTGCTGTCGGCCACCGATTCGCGCGGGCTCGGCTGGTGGTCGAGCGACGCGCAT
Organism: Ideonella sp.; assembly: GCF_041914305.1. Classification (NCBI taxonomy): domain Bacteria; kingdom Pseudomonadati; phylum Pseudomonadota; class Betaproteobacteria; order Burkholderiales; family Sphaerotilaceae; genus Ideonella; species Ideonella sp. Next base: position 99,764 of record NZ_JAYSDQ010000017.1, on the reverse strand, counting down.
GCACACGCGCTGCCGTCGGTCGCCTCGTCTTCATTGCCCATCCGGTTGGCCGATGACACGCCCGCCTTGCGCCAGCCCGACCCCGGCGCGGCGCTGCAAGGCAGCCCCGAAGCGCGGCTGATCGCGATCTACCGCCTGGTCGGCCAGCACCGGCTCGACGATGCCTTGGCCGCCAACACCGCCTTGCTGCAGCAGTTGCCCAACTTCCGCCTGGCGCTGTTGCTGCAGGCCGATTTGCTGGCCGCCCACGCCGCGCCGCTGCAAGACTGGGGCGGCGGCGTGACAGGCCATGGCGACGTGGCGCCGCTGCGCGAAGAGGCGCTGCAACGGCTGGCCGCGCTGCGCGAGCGCCCGCCGGCCGGCGCCGTGCCGGCAGAGTTCGTGCAGTTGCCGCCGACCCAGCCGTATGCGATTGCGGTCGATGCCTCACGCAGCCGGCTGTACCTGTTCGAAAACAGCGAGCAGGGCCTGAAGCTGGTCGACGATTTCTACGTGTCGGTGGGCAAACAAGGGGTCGACAAGCTGGTCGAAGGCGACCAGAAGACCCCGCTGGGCCTGTACTTCACGACCGGCCAGATCGACCGCCACGCGCTCGAAGACCGTTTCGGTGCCGGTGCGCTGCCGCTGAACTACCCCAACGCCTACGACCGCACCCGCGGCCGCACCGGCAAGGGCATCCTGCTGCACGGCGTGCCTGCGGCCACCTACTCTCGCCCGCCGCAAGACAGCGACGGCTGCGTGGTGCTCGCCAACGAAGACCTGCTGGGTTTGTCGGCCCGGCTGCCGCAGCGCGACACCCCGGTGCTGATCAGCCGGCAGATCGAATGGCGCGCCCCCGAAGCGGCCCGCGCGTCCGCCCGGCCCGAGTTCTTGCACGCCTTCGAGCGCTGGCGCGAAGCCCGCCTGGCCGCCGACGGCGACGCCATGGCCTCGTTCTACCCGAGCAGCACCGCGGCAGACGGCAGCACCCTCGCCCGCCTGCGCCAGCGCGCCGCCGTGCCGCCCGCCGGCATCGACGACACCAGCATGATCACCTGGCGCGACGACCGCGAGCTGATGGTCGTGACCTTCCGCGAACAGGCCGCGAACGACCAGCAAACCGACCACGTGATGCGCCAGTACTGGGGCCGCGACGGCGCCGATTGGCGCATCGTGGCCGAGGGCCAGGTGCACTGAGCGTCTGGCACTGCAGCGCGCTGCGCCTTCAGGGTTCACGGCGATGTGCCCCGGCGGGGCCGCGCGTAAGCTCGCGCCCCGCCCTTTGCATGGACTCGCTCTGCCTTGCTTTCCGACGACGATCTGCTGCTCGCATTCGACCTTGCGCCGGTGGGTCTGTGCGTGTCGCGCGAGCGCGTGATCCAGCGCTGCAATGAGACCTTCGCCTCGATGTTCGGCTACACCGCCGGCGAGCTGACCGGGCGTTCGTTGTCGATGCTGTATCCGTCAAGCGACGAGTTCGAGCACATCGGCGAGCGCGGCCTGGTCATCATGCGCGACAGCGGCCGCTACACCGACGAACGCATCATGAGACATCGCGACGGTCATCTGTTCTGGTGCCACGTCGCCGGCCGCTCGCTAGACCGTGACAACCCCTTCGGTTGCGCGGTGTGCATGTTCGAGGACATCTCCGCCCGCCGTCCAGTGACCACGCCGCTGACCACACGCGAGCGCGAGATCGCGCAATTGCTGGTCGACGGCAAAACCAGCAAGCAGGTCGCCCGCCTGCTGGGCATCAGCCCGCGCACGGTGGATGCCCACCGCGCGCGGTTGCTGCGCAAGCTCAAGGTCAATACCCCCACCGAGCTGGTTGCTCGCCTGGCCGGGTTGACCTGAAGGGCCGCGGGCTCACCCCGCGGCCTCTGCCCCGGCCCCCGTCAGTTCGGCACAGCCAGCGTGTTGCCGCCAACGATGTCGATGCGGTCACCGGCGGCCGGCGTGGCCGCGAAAGCGGGCACGTTGGCCGCGCTGATCGCCGGCGCGGCGCCCGGTGTGCCCCCGCGCGGCGTGGTGCGCACCACCTGGCTTGGCGGCAGCGCGGTGCCGCCCTTCAGCCTGGCCCACATCGCATCCATCGCCCGGTTGTAGTACGGGTGCAGCGGCACGAAGCGGGTGTCGAAGCCCGACAGCGGCAGGAAAGTGTCGAAGTGCTGGGCGTTGAACACCTCGATGTAGCTCAACTGGCTGGCCGCCCCCTCGACACGGCGATTGACGGCGACGTAGGCGCGCTCGGAGTGGTTGACCGGTATCACGTTGTCGCTGCGGCCGGCGACGATCAGCGTCGGCTTGGCCCGCAGGTTGCCTGTCAGCTGCACTTCACCGATGCCGGCGCGTACCGCCTCGCTCTGCGCCGAGGTGGGCCAGCTGGCCGCGGTGAGCGCCGCGCCGGTGACGCTGTCCACACCGGTGACCAAGGCGCGCTGGCACAACGCCGCGTCGAGCGCGAAGTCGGCCAGGCCGGTGGACGGCGATACGGCCCACTGCCAGGACCTGGCACCGCCCACCGAGTCGTTGTAGACCGGTGTTGCGGGCACGCCGTTGGCGGTGCCATTGCCCGAAGCGAAGCTTTGCGCCTTCACCGTCGCCGACACCGGGACCACGCTGCCGCTCGCGTCCACTTGCGCCAGGCTCATACCGCACACGTTGTCGATCATCGAGAAGCGGCCATAGCCGGTGGGGTACATCATCGCGATCACGGGCGACGCGAGCGCGAAGTGGCTGTTGTGCATCGTGTCGTTGTCGGCGGTGTAGCCGTAGGCCCGCAGCTTGGCCAGCGCGTCGGCGGCCTGCTCGGCGGTGGTCGCGCCGCTGACCAGCCCCTTGGCGGCCAGCGCGGTGCAGCGGTTGACGCCGCGCGAGTTCATGCCGGTCAGGCCCATGTAGTTGTAGACCGACACCTCGGCCAGTGCCGCGCCAGCGGCCTGCGCCGCACAGGGCTGGTAGAGGTTGGCATAGGTGAAATAGTCCGCCAAGGGCTTGCCGAACGTGTTCACCGCGGTGCCGCCGACAGTGATGCCGACTCCGCTCGCATCGGCAGGCTGGGCACTGGGCTCGGTTGCCACCACGCCGTCGATCAGTCCGACGCTGTCTTGCTCGGCCGCTTGCAGCACCGCAGCGCCACCGTTGGAGACCGAGCCGGCAATGACCAGGGTGTTGTCGGCGGTGAAGCTGATGCCGTGGCTGGTGCCGGAGTTGATCGGCGCGTACTCCTCGTTGAGCGCGTACATCGCGTACTCGATCGCCTTCAGCGTGTCGCTGCCGAAGTCCTTCTCGGGGTTCATCTGCGAGTGCACCTGCTTGAGCGCCAGCCGGTTGGGGAAAGCGACGTTGAACAGGGTGCGCACGTTGTCGGCGATGTTGGCCGCGAAGTGCGACAGCGCACCCGCCACGGTGCGGGTGGTGCGCGTGCCGTCGATCTGGTTCACGCTGTCGTCCATCGGGTCGTACAGGCCCATGCCCTTGCCGGCATCGGTCAACGCGACGGCGCAGCCGTGCTTCAGGCCCCATTCGCCGGCAGTGGAGATGGCACCGTAGACGCCGCGCGAGCCCGACGAGGGACCGGCGATGACGCAGGGCTCATCGGGGTCGAAGCTGGACGGGATCTGCACCGCGACAACGACCCTCTTGTTGCCGCTGCCGTCATCGATCGAGCCGATGTATTCCTTGCCCGGGATCAGGCCCTCGCCCAGCGTGTCGCCGCCGTCGACGTCGATGTTGGGGCCGTACAGGCGCCCGTAGCCGCCGTTGGCGCTGTAGTCGAGGATGCCGCGGTAGTTGCCGTACAGCGCTCCGCGGCGCAGTTCGAGCGCGGTCGGGTGGTCCGGATCGGCGTAGGCTGGTGCCGCTCCGCCCAGGCCGGTCTTGCCCAGGCCGGCGGTGAGCAGGTCCTGGGTGGCTGCCGAGTCACCGGCACCTGGCGCAGTGGCGCTGTAGTCGGTAACGCTGTGGTGCGTCACGCCGGCAGGCAAGGTGTTCACAGGTGCGGGGGGTGGCGGGGGCGGCGGGTTGTCGCTGCCGCCGCAGGCCGCGAGCGCCGCGCTGGCGGTCACGGCCGAGAACAGATGCCATATGGCTTGCTTCGAGTTCACGTCTTGTCTCCTGCTGCTGTGTCGTGGACCGACCGCAATGTAGGAGCCCGCTTCGCGCGGCGTGAGTCGTGCGACTACCTCAGGACTTGCCGCTACGTAGTTCTCGCGCAGTACAAACCCGCAGGCCGCTGCAAGGTTCTATTGCGCCGTCCAGCCGCCGTCGACCGGGATGGTGATGCCGTTGATGTTGTGCGCCCAGGGCCGGCACAGCATGGCCACGACCTCGCCGATTTCGCTCGGCTTCGAGGTGCGCAGGCTGGGCTGCTTCTCGCGCAGCAGGTCGGCCACGCCGGCGACGCGGTCGCCGCCGAACTGTGCGGCGCGCGCAGCGATCTGCGGCTCGATGATCGCGGTCTCGGTCCAGCCCGGGGCGATGCAGTTGGCGGTCACGCCACCACTGTCGCGCGAGCCTGCCGCGGCGCATTCGAGCGCCGCCACGCGGGTCAGGCCCACCAAGCCGAACTTGGCCGCGACGTAGGGCCCCTTGTTGACCGACGCCACCATGCCGTGCACCGACGCAATGTTGACGATGCGGCCGTGGCCGCGCGCCAGCATGCCGGGCAGCGCGAGCCGCATCGTGTGGAAGGCCGCGCTGAGGTTGATCGCGAGGATCGCGTCCCAGCGCTCGGGCGGCATCTCGATCAGCGACGCCGTGTGCTGGATCCCGGCGTTGTTGACCAAGATGTCCAGCCCGCCGTGCCAGGCCAGCGCCCGATCCATCAGCGCCTCGGTGGCGGCCGGGTCGCGCAGGTCGTGGTCGAGGAAGAGCACGTCTGGCGCGCCGGCCCGGCGCAGCGTGGCCTCGGCTTCGGCCGCAGTGGCGGGGCTGGCCAAGCCGTGCAACACGATGGCCGCGCCGGCCTCGGCCAGCCGCTCGGCGATGGCCAGGCCGATGCCCTGCACCGAGCCGGTCACCAGCGCGGTCCGTTCGGCAAGAAAACGTTCGTTCATGGGCGTGGGCTCCTCCCGTCAGGACAGTGATTGATCCGATTCAAGCCGCTGGCGCAGTTCGGTCTTCAGCACCTTGCCGTAGTGGTTCTTCGGCAGCGCGTCGACCAGGTGGTATTCCTTGGGCCGCTTGAAGCGGGCGATCTGCTGCTGGCACAGCTCGTCGAGCATGGCTGGCTCGAGTGGCATGCCCTCGCGCGCGACGACGAAGGCGACGACTGTTTCGCCCCACTCGGGGTCGCGCCGGCCGACCACCGAGACCTCGGCCACCGCGGGATGGCGCAGCAGTGCCTCCTCGACCTCGCGCGGGTAGATGTTCGAGCCGCCGCTGATGATCACGTCCTTCGAGCGGTCGCGCAGGGTCAGGAAGCCGTCTTCGTCCAAACTGCCCAAGTCACCGGTGAACAGCCAGCCGTCGCGGATCGCGCTCGCAGTGGCACCTTCGTCGCACCAGTAGCCGGCCATCACGGTGTCGCCGCGCACGACGATCTCGCCGGTCTCTCCGGCAGGCAACTCGCGTCCGTCGGCGTCGGTCACCCGCACCTCGACGGCGGTTTGCGCCACGCCGACCGAGCCCAGGCGCTCGAGGTGGCGCGGGTGTGCCACATCGGCCAGGTGGGCCCGCGACAGCGCGGTGATCGTCATCGGGCTCTCGCCCTGGCCGTAGATCTGCGCGAAGCGCGGCCCCATGACCTGCAGCGCGCGCTGGATGTCTTCGACATACATCGGCCCGCCGCCATAGACGATGGTCTTCAGGCCGTCGCCGTTCTCGCCCTGGCTCGCGGCCCGTTCGACCAGGCGGCGCACCATGGTCGGTGCGGCGAACATCGACACGTCGCGGTGATGCTTCGCCAGGGCCAGGATCTCGGCCGGATCGAAGCCGCGCGATTCGGGTACGACGTGGCGCGCCGCCGCGGCGACGTGCGGCAGCGCATACAGCCCGGCGCCGTGCGACATCGGCGCGGCATAGAGGATCGCGTCCTGAGGCCGCACCGGGTCGACGTCGGCGAAGTAGCACAGCGTCATCGTCAGCAAGTTGCGGTGGGTGAGCATCACGCCCTTGGGGTGGCCGGTGGTGCCCGAGGTGTAGAACAACCAGGCCAGGTCACCCGGCGCACGCTGCGCCGGCGCCGGCGCATCGGCCGCTTCGAACCAGCCCGCATACGCCGCCTGTTCGACGAACACGATGTCGCGCAACGCCGGCAGTGCGAGCGCTTCGCCGCCCAGCCCGGGCCCGATGTCGTCGGTGACGAACACCAGCGACGCGCCGCTGTGGCCGAGGATGTAGCCGGCCTCGCGCGAGTGCAGCTTGGGGTTGATCGGCACCACCGCCAGCCCGGCCCACCAGCAGCCGAACAAGATCTCCAGCACCGCCGGGTGGTTGCTCATGAACAGGGCCACCCGGGCGCCGGGGTGCAGCCCGTACTGCGACTGCAGCCTGCCGGCCAGCGCGGCGGCGCGACGCGCCAGGCCGGGGTAGTCGAGCAGCGGCGTGCTGCCCAGGTAGACGGCCGGCCGCGAGCCGGCGGTGCGCGCAGCACGCACCAGGAGCTGTGCCAGGTTCATTGAAACTCCCTTCGGCCTGCGGCCCATTGCTGCAAGAGCGAATGAGCCCCTTGGGGCGGCTGGGCGAGGCTCATGCTTTCAGCGTCTCCAGGATGCTGACGTACGAGGCCACCGCCGAGCCGCCCATGTTGAACACCGCACCGAGCTCGGCGCCAGCGCACTGCAGCGCGCCGGCGCTGCCGGTCAGTTGCTTGGCGGCCATCACGTGCATCGACACGCCGGTCGCGCCGATCGGGTGGCCCTTGGCCTTCAGCCCGCCGGACAGATTCACCGGCAGACGACCGCCCGGCAACACCGTGCCATCGTCGAGCGCACGCACGCCCTGCCCGGTCGGGGCCAGGCCCATGGCCTCGTAACTCAGCAGCTCAGCGATCGTGAAGCAATCGTGCACCTCGGCGAAGTCGAGGTCCGCTACGGTGATTCCAGCCTGGGTGTAGGCCTGCGCGAAGGCCCGCGCCGGGCCCTCGAAGCACACGGCATCGCGCCGCGACAGCGGCAGGAAATCGTTGACCTGCACCGTCGCGCGCAGGCCGACGGCACGCGGGAAGCTCTGCGCTCGCTGCACGTCGGTCAGCACCACCGCCGCCGCGCCATCGGAGACCAGCGAGCAGTCGGTCTTGCGCAGCGGCGCCACGATGATCGGATTGCTGGCCGACACGGTGTTGCAGGTGTCGAAATCGAGTGCGCGCTGCAGGTGCGCCAGCGGGTTTCGCGCCCCGTTGGCGTGGTTCTTCACCGCGATGCGTGCCAGCGTGGCCGCTTGATCACCGAAGCGTGCGAAGTAGTCCTGCGCGATGCGGGCAAAGATGCCTGGGAAGCTCAGGCCCTCGGCCGCCTCTTCCTTCACATAGCTCGCCGACGCCAGCGCCGCGGTGACCGCCTCGCCGCTGACCGTCGTCATTTTCTCGGCGCCGATCACCAGCACATGGCGCGCGCGGCCCGATTCGATCAACGCCTGGCCGTGGTACAGCGCGGCCGAGCCCGAGGCGCATGCGTTCTCGAGCCGGGTGGCCGGCACGAAGCGCAGCGCCGGGTCGGCCTGCAGCGCCAGCGAGCTGCAGAACGAATCCTTGATCAGCCCACCGTTCAGGTGGCCGAGCGCGATCGCATCGATGTCGCGAAATTCGAGCCCGGCATGCTCGACCGCCTCGCGCGCAACAGCGACGATCAGCGATTCGAGGTCATGTTCATCGAGCCGGCCGAACCGGGTGTGGCCCCAGCCCACGATGGCAGTCTTCACAGCACGCTCCCAGAAAGAAGTTCCGGTCAAGCGTACGGTTCGCACCACCACGCCGGCAAGGCGAAGGATTACCCTAGGGTTGACCCTGAGTGACCCTCCGATCCTCGCCGGCGCGTGCGCCGGTCAGCGCTTCTGGGGTGGCAGGTCGGTGCAGCTACCGTGGGCGACTTCGGCAGCCATGCCGATCGACTCACCGAGCGTCGGGTGCGGGTGGATCGTCTTGCCGATGTCGACCGCGTCGGCCCCCATCTCGATCGCCAGCGCGATCTCGCCGATCATGTCGCCCGCATGCGTGCCGACGATGCCTCCGCCGACGATGCGGTGGGTGGCTTCGTCGAACAGCAGCTTGGTGAAGCCCTCGTCGCGGCCGTTGGCGATGGCGCGGCCAGAGGCCGTCCACGGGAACAGGCCCTTCTTGACCTTCACGCCCTGCGCCTTGGCCTGGTCTTCGGTCAGGCCGACCCAGGCCACCTCGGGGTCGGTGTAGGCCACGCTCGGGATCACGCGCGCGTCGAAGCGCGCCTTGGTGTCACCCGACGCGACCTCGGCCGCCACGTGCGCCTCGTGCACCGCCTTGTGGGCCAGCATCGGCTGGCCGACGATGTCGCCGATCGCGAAGATGTGCGGCACGTTGGTGCGCATCTGCACGTCGACCGGGATGTAGCCGCGGTCACCGACGATGACGCCGGCCTTGTCGGCGCCGATCTTCTTGCCGTTGGGCGTGCGGCCCACGGCCTGCAACACCAGGTCGTAGGTGGCTTCGCTGGTCTTGCCTTCGCTGTCTTCGAACCTGACCTTGATGCCTTCGGGCGTGGCCTCGGCCCCCACCGTCTTGGTCTTCAGCATGATCTTGTCGAAGCGCGGGGCGTTCATCTTCTGCCAGACCTTGACCAGGTCACGGTCGGCGCCCTGCATCAGGCCGTCGAGCATTTCGACCACATCCAGGCGCGCGCCGAGCGTGGAGTACACCGTGCCCATTTCGAGGCCGATGATGCCGCCGCCGACGATCAGCATCTTCTTCGGCGTGCCACGCAGCTGCAGCGCGCCGGTCGAGTCGACGATGCGCGGGTCGTCCGGCAAGAACGGCAGGCGCACCGCCTGCGAGCCGGCCGCGATGATCGCGTTCTTGAACTTGATCGTCTTGGTGGTGCCGGTCTTGTCCTGCGCGTCGCCGGCGGTCTCTTCGACCACCACATGGTGCGGGTCGATGAAGGCGCCATAGCCGCGCACGACCGTGACCTTGCGCATCTTGGCCATCGCCTGCAGGCCACCGGTCAGCTTGCCGACCACCTTGCTCTTGTGGGCGCGCAGCTTGTCGATGTCGACCTTGGGTGCGCCGAAGTCGATGCCCAGGTCGGCCATGTGGCTGACCTCGTCCATCACCGCGGCCACGTGCAGCAGCGCCTTGGACGGGATGCAGCCCACGTTCAGGCACACGCCACCCAAGCTGGCATAACGCTCGACCAGCACGACCTTCATGCCGAGGTCGGCCGCGCGGAAGGCGGCCGAGTAGCCGCCCGGGCCGGCGCCCAGCACCAGCATGTCGCATTCGAGGTCGGCACCGCCGGCGTAGCTGGCGGCGGCCGGCGCAGGCGCAGCCGATGCCACAGCAGCTGCCGGTGCGGCTGTTGCTGCTGCGGCGGCGGGCGCGGGCGATGCCGCGGCGGCTGAAGCTGCCGCACCGTCAGCCTCCAGCATCAGGACCGTGCTGCCCTGGCTGACCTTGTCGCCCAACTTGATCTTGAGCTCCTTCACCACGCCGGCGTGGGTGGACGGGATCTCCATCGACGCCTTGTCGCTCTCGACCGTCATCAGGCTCTGGTCGACCTTCACCGTGTCACCGGCCTTGACCAGCAGCTCGATGACCGCCACGTCCTTGAAATCGCCGATGTCCGGCACCTTCACTTCAATCGTTGCCATTCTTTGAATCTCACTCGAGTTTGAACGAAGCTGGCTCAATCGGCGCCGGGCCGCTCCCAAGGCGATTGAGCACCCGCTTGGCGGGTGGTGGCGGTACCCCCGCCACCGGGTGCCGTCACAACACGATGCGGCGGAAGTCCGCCAGCAGCGATGCGAAGTAGACGTTGAAGCGTGCAGCCGAGGCACCGTCGATCACCCGGTGGTCCCACGACAGCGACAGCGGCAGGATCAATCGCGGCTGGAAGGCCTTGCCGTCCCAGCGCGGCTCCATCGAGCTCTTGCACACGCCCATGATCGCGACCTCGGGTGCGTTGATGATCGGCGTGAAGTAACGGCCGCCGATGCCACCCAGCGAGCTGATGCTGAAGCAGCCACCGCTCATGTCGGCCGGGCCCATCTTGCCGTCGCGGGCCTTCTTGGCCAGCTCGCTCATCTCTTGGCTGATCTGGAAGATGCCCTTCTTGTCGCAATCGCGGATCACCGGCACGACCAGGCCGTTCGGTGTGTCTGCCGCGAAGCCGATGTGGAAGTAGTTCTTCAGCACCAGCGTGTCGCCATCGAGGCTGGCGTTGAACTCGGGGAACTTCTTCAGCGCCGCGACCGCGGCCTTGATCATGAAGGCCAGCATGGTCACCTTCACGCCGCTCTTCTCGTTCTCCTTGTTCAGCTGAACGCGGAAGGCTTCGAGCTCGGTGATGTCGGCATCGTCGTGGTTGGTGACGTGCGGGATCACCACCCAGTTGCGGTGCAGGTTCGCGCCGCTGATCTTCTTGATGCGGCTGAGCTCCTTGCGCTCGACCTCGCCGAACTTCGTGAAGTCGACCTGCGGCCAGGGCAGCAGGCCCGGGAAGGCTCCGCCGCCGGCAGCGGCAGCCGTTGCAGCAGGCGCCTTGGCCTTTTGTGCCGTGGTCTGCTGGTCACCGGCCATCACCTGCTTGACGAAGCTCTGCACGTCGTCTTGCGTGATGCGGCCCTTGGGGCCCGAGCCCTTCACTTCGGCCAGCGGCACGCCGAGCTCGCGGGCAAAACGGCGGATCGACGGCGACGCATGCGGCAACGTGCCCTGCGGCGCGGTGGGCTCGTGAGCCGGCAACGCGGCGGTCGGCGCGGTGCGCTCGACCGGGGCGCTGGTCAGCGTGCCCGGCGCGTGGCCGGCGGCGGTCACCGTCTGGGCCGTGGCGGGTGCGGCGGCGGCCGCCGAGGCGGTGCCGCCGCCTGCGCCTTCGAGCACCACCAGCGGCGAGCCCTGGCTGACCTTGTCGCCCAAGGCGACCTTGATTTCCTTGACGACCCCGGCGTGCGAAGACGGGATCTCCATCGAGGCCTTGTCGCTCTCGACCGTGATCAGGCTCTGCTCGGCCTTGACCGTGTCGCCGACCTTGACCAGCAGCTCGATGACGGCCACGTCCTTGAAGTCACCGATGTCGGGCACGGCCACGTCGATGCGGCCCACCGCGGCGGCGGAGGCGGCAGGGGCCGCAGCAGACGGCGCCGGTGCGGGCGGCGGCGGCGCCACGACCGGGGCCGGCGCAGACGCTGCGCTGGCCGCCGGAGCGGCTGCCGCGCCTGCGGCCTCTTCCAGCATCAGCAGCAACGAGCCCTGGCTGACCTTGTCGCCCAGGCCGACCTTCAGCTCCTTGACGACGCCACCGTGGGTCGACGGGATCTCCATCGACGCCTTGTCACTCTCCACCGTGACCAGGCTCTGTTCGGGCTTCACCGTGTCGCCGGGCTTGACCAGCAACTCGATGACGGCCACGTCCTTGAAGTCCCCGATGTCGGGGACCTTCACTTCAACCAATGCCATGTGCGTTGTCTCCTGCCGCTCAGGCGTAGAGCGGGTTGATCTTGTTCGCGTTGATGCCGTACTTGGCAATCGCTTCGGCCACCTTGGCGGCCGGCAGGCTGCCTTCGTCGGCCAGCGTCTTCAACGCGGCGACCACAATGTAATGGCGGTTGACCTCGAAATGCTCGCGCAGCTTCGAGCGGAAGTCGCTGCGGCCGAAGCCGTCGGTGCCCAGCACCTTGTAGGCCCGCCCCTTCGGCATGAACGCGCGGATCTGCTCGGCGTAGTTCTTCATGTAGTCGGTCGACGCGATCACCGGCCCGGCGTGTGGGCTCAGCTGCTCGGTCACGAAGGGCACGCGCGGCTTGTCGGTTGGGTGCAGCAGGTTCCAGCGTTCGCAGTCCTGGCCGTCGCGGGTCAGCTCGTTGAAGCTCGGGCAGCTCCACACGTTGGCGGCCACACCCCAGTCGGCTTCGAGCAGCTTCTTGGCGGCGATCGACTCGCGCAGGATCGTGCCCGAGCCCAGCAGGTTGACGCGCGGCGTCTTCTTGGCACCCTCTTCCAGCAGGTACATGCCCTTGATGATCTGCTCTTCGGTGCCGGGCTTGAGGCCGGGCATGGGGTAGTTCTCGTTCAGCAGGGTGATGTAGTAGAAGACGTTCTCTTGCCGCTCGACCATGCGCTTCAGGCCGTGGTGCATGATCACCCCCACCTCGTGCGCGAAGGTCGGGTCGTAGCTGACGCAGTTGGGGATCGTGCCGGCCAGGATGTGGCTGTGGCCGTCTTCGTGCTGCAGGCCTTCGCCGTTCAGCGTGGTGCGGCCCGAGGTGCCGCCGAGCAGGAAGCCGCGGGCCTGCATGTCGCCCGCCGCCCAGGCCATGTCGCCGATGCGCTGGAAGCCGAACATCGAGTAGTAGACGTAGAACGGGATCATGATCCGGTTGTTCGTCGAGTACGACGTGGCCGCCGCGATCCACGAGCCCATGCCGCCGGCTTCGTTGATGCCCTCTTGCAGGATCTGGCCGGCCACGTCTTCCTTGTAGTAGGAGACCTGGTCGCGGTCCTGCGGCGTGTACTTCTGGCCTTCGGGGTTATAGATGCCGATCTGGCGGAACAAGCCCTCCATGCCGAAGGTGCGCGCCTCGTCGACGAGGATCGGCACGGTGCGCGGGCCCAGCTGCTTGTCACGCAGCAGCGCGGTCAGGAAGCGCACATAGGCCTGCGTGGTCGAGATCTCGCGGCCTTCGGCCGTGGGGTCGAGCACCGACTGGAAAGTGGCCAGCTCGGGCACCGGCAGGCTCTCTTCGGCCTTGCTGCGGCGCTGCGGCAGGTAGCCGCCCAGCGCCTTGCGGCGCTCGTGCAGGTAGCGCATTTCCGGCGTGTCTTCGGCCGGCTTGTAGAACGGGATCTTCGACAGCTCGCTGTCGGGGATGGGGATGTTGAAGCGGTCGCGGAAGGCCTTGATGTCTTCGTCGGTCAGCTTCTTGGCCTGGTGGGCGATGTTCTTGCCCTCGCCGGCCTTGCCCATGCCGAAGCCCTTGACGGTCTTGATCAGCATCACCGTCGGCTGGCCCTTGGTGTTGACGGCGCGGTGGTAGGCCGCATAGACCTTCTTCGGGTCGTGACCGCCGCGGTTCAGGCGCCAGATGTCGTCGTCCGACATCTTCGACACCATCTCGAGCAGCTTGGGGTGGCGGCCGAAGAAGTTCTTGCGCACGAAGGCCCCGTCGTTGGCCTTCATGGCCTGGTAGTCGCCGTCCAGCGTCTCCAGCATGACCTTCTTCAGCAGGCCGTCCTTGTCCCGCGCCAGCAGCGGGTCCCAGTACGAGCCCCAGATCAGCTTGATGACGTTCCAACCGGCACCGCGGAACTCGCCTTCGAGCTCCTGGATGATCTTGCCGTTGCCGCGCACCGGGCCATCCAGGCGCTGCAGGTTGCAGTTGACGATGAAGATCAGGTTGTCGAGCTTCTCGCGTGCGGCCAGGCCGATCGCGCCCAGGCTTTCGGGCTCGTCCATCTCGCCGTCGCCGCAGAAGACCCAGACCTTGCGCTTGCTGGTGTCGGCAATGCCGCGGGCGTGCAGGTACTTGAGGAACCGCGCCTGGTAGATCGCCATCAAGGGCCCCAGGCCCATCGAGACGGTGGGGAACTGCCAGAAGTCCGGCATCAGCTTCGGGTGCGGGTAGCTCGACAGGCCCTTGCCGTCGACCTCTTGCCGGAAGTTCAGCAACTGCTCTTCGCTGATGCGGCCTTCCATGAAGGCGCGGGCATAGATGCCGGGCGCCGAATGGCCTTGGATGTAGAGCAGGTCGCCGCCATGGTCGGGCGTGTCGGCGTGCCAGAAATGGTTGAAGCCGGCGCCGAACATCGTGGCGACCGACGCAAACGAGGAGATGTGGCCGCCCAGATCACCGCCGTCTTCGGGGTGCAGGCGGTTGGCCTTGACGACCATCGCCATCGCGTTCCAGCGCATATACGCGCGCAGGCGCTCTTCGATCTCGACGTTGCCCAGACACTGGGCTTCGTCTTCCGGCTCGATCGTGTTGACGTAGCCGGTGGTGGCCGAGAACGGCTGGTCTACGCCGTGCTGGCGGGCGTGCTCGAGCAGTTGCTCAAGCAGGAAATGGCCACGGTCGCGGCCCTCGGTGTCGATGACGGCCGACAGGGCGTCGAGCCATTCGCGGGTCTCCTGTGCATCCGCATCGTTGGCGGCGGCGCCCAGGAAAGGTTCAGGCAGGGCGGACATCTTTGTCTCCTCGTGAATGGCCAAAAACAGGCAGGCTTCGTGGTCGGCGCGAAGTTTCGCACAGCCCGTTTTGATTTTCAAATGGTGGCTAATGATTTCATATTGTGGTGTCTACGTAGCCTCCGGCCCGCGGCCGTTGGCACGCTTGGCGGCGCCGCGTTTCGCCAGGGGAAATGCCGCCGCCGATAATCGCGCCAATGGCTCTGGCACGCGAACCGCTCAAACCTTCCCCATCACGCCTGCAGCGCTTGTTTGGCCGCTGGTGGCGCCAACAATCGCCGGCGCGGCAAGACCGCTTCGCGACCATCGGCCCGCTGGTCTCGGTGCTGATGTTTCTGGCCGCGATCACCGCGGCCTTCTGGTACCTGCGCAGCGAGGAAATCGACCGCGCCACCGACGCGCTGCGGCGCGACACCGAGGTCGCGCAACAGCAGATCCGCCTGCACCTGATCGAGAACCAGGAGCAACTCGTTCGGATCGCGCGCGAGCTGGTCACCAAAGACATCGACACCGCCGAGTTCCTGGGCCAGGCCGGCGCCTTCCAGCGCGAGCGGCCCGAGGTGCGCCACTTCACCTGGGTCAACGCGCAACGCCGTGTGCGCGCCAGCCAGGCGGTGCTGAGCTTTCACCCTGAAGACGGCAGCGGCACCATCACCGCCGACCCGTCGCTGCCGGCCGAAGGCCGGCGCAGCGAGGCCGAGTACGCCTTCATCGCCGCGCGCGACACGCGCCAGCCGGTCTATTCGCGCCCGTTCACCGATGCCAGCGGGCTGGCGGTGTTCCAGGTCCAGATCCCGCTGATCGATCGCAGCAACTTCGCGGGCACGCTGATCGTCGAGTACTCGGTCGAGGCGCTGGTGCGCTTCTTCGTGCCGACCGAGGTGACGCGCCGCCACCTGGTCAGCGTGCTGGGGCCGGACAACCGCGTGCTGGTCAGCACCGTCAGCTCGATGCCGGGCCAGCCGGCGAACCCGCCTTCGCTGCAGTACGACCTGCCGCTGGCACCGATGTCCAACGGCCTGACGCTGCGCGGCCAGGGCTACCGCACCTCGATCGGCCTGATCGGCAACACGCTGTTCTGGATGGTGGTGGCGCTGTCGGTGCTGACGGTGTGGATGCTGCTGGGCACCTGGCGCCACATGCGGCGGCGCTCGCAGATCCAGAACGCGCTGGTGCAGGAAACGAACTTCCGCCGGGCGATGGAAAACTCCATGCTCACCGGCATGCGGGCGATGGACAAAGACGGCCGCGTCACCTATGTGAACCCGGCCTTCTGCGCGATGACCGGTTTCGCCGAGGCTGACCTGATCGGCCGCTACCCGCCCTTCCCTTACTGGCCGCCCGACCGCATCGAAGAAAACACCCGCCTGCTGCAGCAGGAACTGCAGGGTCGCAGCCCGGTTGGCGGCATCGAGGTCAAGGTCATGCGCAAGGACGGCTCGCTGTTCGACGCGCGCATGTACGTGTCGCCTCTGATCGACCCCAAAGGCCAGCAGACCGGCTGGATGACCTCGATCACCAACATCACCGAGGCCAAGCGCATCCGCGACCAGCTCTCGGCCTCGCACGAGCGCTTCACCACCGTGCTCGAAGGGCTGGACGCCGCGGTGTCGGTGCTGTCTGTGCAGCACAGCGAGCTGCTGTTCGCCAACCGCTCGTACCGCCTGTGGTTCGGCGCCGACGCGCGCGGCCACGCGATCCTGGCCAACAGCTCGAACGGAGCGCCCTACCTGCCCGAGCCCGATGAAGAGGTCGACGGCCTGTCGGGCCTGCCGACGCAGCCGCTGACCGAGACCGGCGCCCAGCCGCGCGAGGTATTCGTCGAGTCGCTGCAGATGTGGTTCGACGTGC
This sequence comes from Ideonella sp., assembly GCF_041914305.1. Taxonomy (NCBI): domain Bacteria; kingdom Pseudomonadati; phylum Pseudomonadota; class Betaproteobacteria; order Burkholderiales; family Sphaerotilaceae; genus Ideonella; species Ideonella sp. The sequence continues at coordinate 83,622 of NZ_JAYSDQ010000017.1, read as the reverse complement.
GCGCGCGCTACCTGCAGTGGACCGACGGCCGGCTGGCGCAGATGCTGATCGCAACTGACATCACCGCGCGCCGCCGTGTCGAAGAGCAGGCCCAGCAGCAGGCCGAAAAGGCGCAGGTCACGAGCCGGCTGATCACGATGGGCGAGATGGCCTCGTCCGTCGCGCATGAGCTGAACCAGCCGCTGGCCGCGATCAACAACTACTGCAACGGCATGGTCAGCCGCGTGCGCGCCGGCTCGATCGGCACCGAGGACCTGATCGCCGTGTTGCAGAAGACCGGCCGCCAGGCCGAGCGCGCCGGGCAGATCATCCACCGCATCCGCTCGTTCGTGAAACGCAGCGAGCCGCAACGCCAGCCGGCCCATGCGCGCGACATCGTCGAAGACGCGGTCGAGCTCGCCGGCATCGAGCTGCGCCGGCGCAAGGTCAACATCCACACCTACGTGGCACAGCGCTTGCCGATGCTCCACGTGGACCCGATCCTGATCGAGCAGGTGTTGCTGAACCTGTTGAAGAACGCCGCCGAGGCGATCGACAGCGCCAAGATGCAGAATTCGCGCCGCCACATCGAGCTGCGCGTCGTGCCGCGCCACACGCCCGAAGAAGGCGGCGTGATCGAGTTCAGCGTGACCGACATGGGCCCCGGCATGAGGGAGGATGTGCTGGCCCGCCTGTATGAGGCTTTCTTCTCGACCAAGGCCGAAGGCATGGGCATTGGCCTGTCGCTTTGTCGTTCAATCGTTGAGTCTCACCGGGGCCGGATACGAGCCCAGAACCTCTACAATGCGGGGTCCGTTACGGGGTGCCGCTTCGCGTTTACCCTGCCGGTTGATCTGACCCAACGCGCTGAAGCCCACCCCGTGCCCGATGTGCCGGATGTGGCTGCAGCGTCGAACCCGAACGCATCCGCCTCATGAGCCTGATTCCGAAAAAGGGTACCGTCTACGTGGTCGACGACGACGAGGCGGTTCGAGACTCCCTCCAGTGGCTGCTCGAGGGCAAGGATTACCGGGTCAAGTGTTTTGATTCCGCCGAATCATTTCTCTCGCGCTTCGATCCGCGCGAGGTGGCCTGCCTGATCGCCGACATCCGCATGGACGGCATGAGCGGCCTCGAACTGCAAGACCGCCTGCTCGAGCGCAAGAGCCCCCTGCCGGTCGTCTTCATCACCGGCCACGGCGACGTGCCGATGGCCGTCACGACGATGAAGAAGGGCGCGATGGACTTCATCGAGAAGCCCTTCAAGGAAGAAGAGCTGGTGGTGCTGGTCGAACGCATGCTCGACCAAGCCCGCGTCGCCTTCTCGCAGTATCAAGAGCAGGCGAGCCGCGACGCCCTGCTGTCGCGCCTGACCACGCGCGAAGCTCAGGTGCTCGAGCGCATCGTCGCCGGCCGCCTGAACAAGCAGATCGCCGACGACCTGGGCATCAGCATCAAGACGGTGGAGGCGCACCGCGCCAACATCATGGAAAAGCTCAATGCCAACACAGTGGCCGACCTGCTGAAAATTGCACTCGGCGCCACGCACAAGGCCTGAACTTCTTCAAGCCGACACCAACTCAAATGACGGGGCCCCAGGGCCCCGTTTGCGCTTCTGCTTCTCGTCGAGGACCCCTCCCATGACCGCTCAACTGATCGATGGCAACGCCCTGTCCAAGCAACTCCGTGCGCAGGTGGCCCAGCGCGCCGCCGCCCTCACCGCCCGCGGCATGACGCCGGGCCTCGCGGTCGTGCTGGTCGGCGACAACCCCGCCAGCGCCGTCTACGTGCGTAACAAGGTCAAGGCCTGCGCCGACAACGGTTTGCATTCGGTGCTCGAGAAGTACGACGCCACTTTGACCGAGGCCGAATTGCTGGCGCGCATCGACGCCTTGAACGAAGACCCGGCCATCCACGGCATCCTGGTCCAGTTGCCGCTGCCCGCCCACATCGACGCGCACAAGGTCATCGAAGCCATCTCGCCGGAGAAAGACGTGGACGGCTTTCACGTCGCCTCGGCCGGCGCCTTGATGGTCGGCCAGCCCGGCTTCAAGCCCTGCACGCCCTACGGCTGCATGAAGATGCTGGAGTCGATCGGCGTCAACCTGCGCGGCAAGCATGCGGTGGTGATCGGGCGCTCGAACATCGTCGGCAAGCCGATGGCGATGCTGCTGCTGGCCGCCAACGCCACCGTCACCATCTGCCACAGCGCCACGCCCGACTTGGGCGCCCACACCCGCCAGGCCGACATCGTCGTGGCTGCGGTCGGCATGCGCAACGTGCTGACCGCCGACATGGTCAAGCCCGGCGCGGTGGTGATCGACGTGGGCATGAACCGCAACGACGAAGGCAAGCTCTGCGGCGACGTGGACTTTGCCGGCGTCAGTGAAGTGGCCAGCTGGATCACCCCGGTGCCCGGCGGCGTGGGCCCGATGACCATCACCATGCTGCTGGTGAATACCATCGAGGCTGCGGAACGCCGCGCCGGCATTTGAGTCTCTCCCGCATCAGCCTCAGGACCTGCCCATGACCATGACCAACCCGCTGCTGCAGTTCGACCGCCCGATCGCGTTCGACGCGATCCGCCCTGAGCACGTGACCCCCGCGATCGACGAGCTGCTGGCCGCGGCCAACGCGGCGCTCGAGCGCGTGGTGGGGCCCGAGGTGCCGGCCGACTTCGACGCGATGTCCGCCGTGCTGGCGGTGGCCACCGAGCGGCTGGCGCGAGCGTGGGGCGCTGTCGGCCACCTGAGCCACGTGGCCGACACGCCCGAGCTGCGCGCCGCCCACGCCGAAAACCTGCCGCGGGTGACCGAGTTCTACACCCGACAAGGCAGCGACGAGCGCCTGTACGCGAAGTACAAGGCCGTTGCCGTCAGCCCCGGCGCCGCGACCTTGAGCGCCCCGCGCCGCCAGGCACTGAGCCACTGGCTGCGCGACTTCAAGCTCGGCGGCGCCGACCTGAAGGGCGAGGCCAAGGCGCGCTTCGCGCAGATCCAGGACCGCATGGCCGAGCTGTCGCAGGCCTATTCGAACCACGTGCTCGACGCGACCGACGCCTTTGCCCACTACGCGACGGAAGCCGAGCTCGCCGGCGTGCCCGCCGACGTGCTGGAGGGCATGCGCGCCGCGGCCGAGAAAGACGGCCAGGCCGGCTACAAGATCACGCTGCATTTCCCCAGCTACTTCCCGGTGCTGCAGTACGGCAGCCACCGGCCGCTGCGCGAGAAGCTCTACACGGCCTACGTGACCCGCGCCAGCGAGCAAGGCCCGGCCGAGCTGGACAACTCGCCGGTGATGGCCGAGCTGCTGACGCTGCGGCAAGAAGAGGCTCATCTGCTCGGTTATGCCAACTACGCCGAGGTGTCGCTGGCCCCCAAGATGGCCCGCACGCCGGCTGAGGTGATGGCCTTTCTGCGCGACCTGGCCACCAAGGCGCGGGCCAGCGCCGAACACGATCTGGCCGAGCTGCGCGAGTTCGCCGCCCGCGAGCTGGGGCTGGCCGACCTGCAGTCCTGGGACATCGCCTACGCCAGCGAGAAGCTGAAAGAAGCCCGCTACGCCTTCAGCGACCAGGAGGTCAAGGCCTACTTCCCGTTGCCCAAGGTGCTGCAAGGCCTGTTCGGCATCATCGAGACACTATTCGAGGTCGCCATCCGCCCGGCCGATGCCCCCGTGTGGAACGAGTCGGTGCGTTTTTTCCGCATCGAGCGCGCCGGCACACTGGTCGGCGAGTTCTACCTCGACCCCCACGCCCGCGCCGGCAAGCGCCCGGGCGCCTGGATGGACGACGCGCGCGAACGCTGGCTGCGCCCGGACACCGGCCACCTGCAGACGCCGATCGCGCACCTGGTGTGCAACTTCGCGGCGCCCATCGGCGACAAGCCCGCGCTGCTGACGCACGACGACGTCATCACCCTCTTCCACGAATTCGGCCACGGCCTGCACCACCTGCTGACGCGGGTCGACGACCTGGGCGTCTCGGGCATCGCCGGCGTCGAGTGGGACGCGGTCGAGTTGCCCAGCCAGTTCATGGAGAACTTCTGCTGGGAGTGGGACGTCGCCAAGCACCTGACCGCCCATGTCGACACCGGCGAGCCGATGCCGCGTGAGTTGTTCGACAAGATGCTGGCAGCGAAGAACTTCCAGAGTGGGCTGCAGACGCTGCGCCAGGTCGAGTTCGGCCTGTTCGACATGCGGCTGCACACCGAGGCCGATGCGCCGCAGCGCATCCAGGCCATTGCCGGCGAGGTGCGCGACGAGGTGGCGGTGATCAAGCCGCCGGCGTTCTCTCGCACCGCCCACACCTTCTCGCACATCTTCGCGGGTGGCTATTCCGCGGGGTATTACTCATACAAGTGGGCCGAGGTGTTGTCCGCCGACGCCTTCAGTGCGTTTGAGGAAGAAGGCGTGCTCAGTGCCGCCACCGGCCGCCGCTACCGCAGCGAGATCCTCGAAGTGGGCGGCAGCCGGCCGGCGCTGGAAAGCTTCAAGGCCTTCCGCGGCCGCGAGCCCACCATTGACGCTTTGTTGCGTCATCAGGGCATCGCGGCTTAAGTTCTTCCGCTAGATTGCTGGCTGTATCACAAGGGTTCGACCGCCATGACCACCACTCGCTTCCCGCTCGCCCGTTCGCTGGGGCTGGTTGCCGCCGCGCTGACGCTGGCTTCGCTGACCTTGCCGGCCCACGCGGTCTACAAGATCGTCGGGCCGGACGGCAAGGTGACCTACTCCGACACGCCACCGCCCGCGGGTGGGCCGGCGAAGGTGCATGCGGTGGCGGTGGGTTCGGGTGGCGGCGCGCCGAACCTGAGTGGCTTGCCCGTCGAGCTTCGCCAGGCGGCGTCCAAGTACCCGGTCACGCTCTACGCCGCCGCCGGCTGCCGCCCGTGCGACGCCGGCCGCCAACTGCTGCAACAGCGCGGGGTGCCGTTTGCCGAGAAGACGGTGGGCACCACCTCGGCCGACACGACGGCGTTGCAAAACCTGACTGGCGCCACCACGTTGCCGGTGCTGACCGTGGGCCAACAACAGCTCAAGGGGCTGACCACGAGTGAATGGACCAGCTACCTCGACGCCGCGGGCTACCCGAGCGAATCGAAGCTGCCCCCTAGCTACCGGGCGCCGGCGTCCACGCCGCTGGTCCAGCCGGCGGCTGCCCCTGCCACCGCAGACGCCACCGCGCCCGCCACGGCCGAGACCCCTGCCCGCGCCGCCAGCGGCCCGAACATCCGCTTCTGAGCGCCTGAGCGTCAGTCCTGCGGCCGCGCGATGCGCGCCGCGGGCATCTGCGCGGCCAGCACCAGCGAGCCCATCAGCCACAACGGCGCCGCCGGCACGGTGGCCGCCGCCAGGGCGCCGAAGCTGACCGGCATCACGATCGTCGCCGCGTTGGTGGCCAGCATGCGCAGCCCCAGCGCCTGGCCGTGGCGATCACCCGGCGTCACCTGGTGCAGCATCGCCAGGATCATCGGCTGCACCGAGCCCAGCGCCAGCCCCAGCAGGGCCGAGCCGAGCATCATGCCGGCAGCACCCGGCAGCCAGAAGTAGACCGCGCAGGTCACCGTGGCCAGCGCCATCGCGCCGCGCAGCGCCCGCTTCTCGTCCAGGTGGTCGGCCCAGCGCGAGATCGCCAGGCGCACCACGGTGGCCGCCACCGCGAACGAGCCCAGGATCAGGCCGATGCTCGATGCGCTCAGGCCGCGCGTGTGCCCCAGCACCGGCACCGCAAAGCTGTGCGCGTCCCAGCAAGACGACAGCGCCAGGTTCACCAGCAACAGGTGGCGCAACGGTGCCAGCCGCAGCAGGCTCAGCGCGCCGCGTGGGCGGCCGCGGCTGTCCTCGGCGGGGCTGCGCGCCGGGCCCGACAGCCCCCTCGGCACCCGCTGCCCCAGCCACCACGCCAACAGCGGCAACAGCGCGGCAAAGACGAAGCCCGCACGGAACCCGACGTGGTCGATCAGCAGACCGACGACCACCGGCGCCAGCGCGTTCGACAGCGCGGGCCCCAGCGCGATCCAGCTGAACACCCGTTTCAGGTCGCTGGCGTCGCGTGCCATCAGGCCCGCCTCGCGCTGGATGCCGACGGCGGCCACCGCCACGGCACCGCCGGTCGCCAGCGCGGCCACCGCCAACGCTGCCGGGTGCTGGGTGAGCACCGCCACCAGCGCCCCGGCCAGGCCCATCGCCACGCCCACGCTCAACGGGCGGTGCAGGCCATGGCGATCGGCCAGCCGGCCCGCCCACAGCGACAAGCCGATCGGCGCCACCGCGAACAGCGACAGCAGCACACCGACGATCCACTCCGGGTAGCCCCGCTCCAGCACCAGCAGGCTGGCGGTGACGCGCGTGGCGGCCATGCTGGCGTGCACGCAGATCAGCGAGCCGATCACCGCCGGCAACGCGGCGCGCAGGTTGGGCGCCGGTGGCGCGCCCGCCGCGCTCAAGCCTCGCCCTCGGCGCCTTCGTCGAACAGGTCGGGGCTGCTGCGCTGGCCCAGCAGCGCCTTGGCATGCGCGTCGGGCAGCGTCTCGACGCTCTTGAGTTTGCGGGCCATCTGCCGCGTGCGCACCTCGGCGTCATCGATGGTCCGGCTCGCCTCGTCCAGCTTCTTCTTGGTCTTGGCCAGCACATCGCCGAACTTCTGGAACTCGCTCTTCACCGCGCCCAGCACCTCCCACACCTCGGCGCTTCGGCGCTCCAGGGCCAACGTGCGAAAGCCCATCTGCAGGCTGTTCAGCGTGGCCAGCAGCGTGGTCGGGCCGGCCAGCGTGATGCGGTGTTCGCGCTGCAGCGCCTCGACCAGGCCCGGGCGGCGCAAGGCCTCGGCATACAGGCCCTCGGTCGGCACGAAGAGGATGCCGAAGTCGGTGGTGTGCGGCGCCGCGATGTACTTCTCGCGGATCGTCTTGGCCTCGAGCCGCAGGCGGCTTTCGATCGCCTTGGCTGCGGATTCGGCGGCCACCGGGTCGGCGCGGTCCTGCGCGTCGAGCAGGCGCTCGTAGTCCTCGCGCGGAAACTTGGCGTCGATCGGCAGCCACAGCGGCGCGCCATCGTCGCGCCGCCCCGGCAACCGGATCGCGAACTCCACCCGTGCGCCACTGCCCGGCACGGTTTCGACGTTGGCACCGTACTGCTCGGGCGTGAACACCTGCTCGAGCAGGCCGCCCAGCTGGTATTCGCCGATCAGGCCGCGCGTCTTCACGTTGGTCAGCACACGATTGAGCGAGCCCACGTCGCGCGCCATGTTGCGCATGTCGCCCAGCCCCTGGTGCACCGCCTCCAGCCGCTCGGCCACCTGCTTGAAGCTTTCGCCCAGGCGCTGCTCCAGCGTCGCGTGCAGCTTCTCGTCGACCGTGGCGCGCATCTGCTCAAGCTTGCGTTCGTTGCCCTCTTGCAGCGCGGCGAGCTGGGTCTGCACGGTGCTGCGCACTTCGGCCAACCTGTTCGTGTTGGCCTCGCCGAGCGCGCGCAGCTGGTCGGCGATCAGCTGCTGCATCGCGCCCAGCTGCGTACGGAAGGAGTCGATCTGCTCGTTCTGCGTGCGGGCCACGTCACCCGACTGGTTGAGCAGCATCTGCTGAAAGTTGCCGAGGTCGGCCCGGGCCGCCTGGGCGTTGCGGCCCAGCTCGTCGCGCAGTTCGCGTTCGAGCCGGTCGCTGTCGGCGCGGGCGGCGTCGCGCAGTGTCGTGACCAGCGCCTGGGCTTGGCTGCCATCGTCTTCGCGCTGGCGTGACGACAGGCCGATGAAAATCAAAATCAGCAGGTTCAGCGCGGCCAGCGCCAACAGGATCCAGTCGGTCATGGGCCGATTGTCTCAGCCCATGATCAGCCCCTCGTAACGCTCAGGCAGCCGCGTGCAGCCTGACCCGCTCTGCCGGCAAGGCCGCCGCCGCATTGCCCCCTGATTCGGCCGGGCCGCTGCTCGCCGCATCGGCCCCACCCAGCCTGAACGCACGCATCAGCTCGAGCAACCGGCTCGCCTGGTCTTGCAGGCTCGCACCGGCAGCCGCCGCCTGCTCGACCAGCGCGGCGTTCTGCTGCGTCAGGTGGTCCATCTGCACCACGGCATCGTTGATCTGCGCCAGCCCGTGGCTCTGCTGCGACGAGGCCTCGCTGATCTGCGCGATCGTCTCGGCCACCTGGCGAATCGCGATGCTGGCCTGCTGCATCGTCGTGCCCGCCGTTTCGACCAGCTTGCCGCCGGCCTCCACCTGCTCGACGCTGGCGCCGATCAAGGTCTTGATCTCCTTGGCCGCCTCGGCGCTGCGCTGCGCCAGCGCCCGCACCTCGCCCGCCACCACCGCGAAGCCGCGGCCCTGCTCGCCCGCCCGCGCGGCCTCGACCGCCGCGTTCAACGCGAGGATGTTGGTTTGGAAAGCGATGTCGTCGATCACGCCGATGATGTCGCCCACCTTGCGGCTGCTAGCCTCGATGCCGTGCATCGTGTGAACGACCTGGCCCACCACTTCGCCACCTCTTTCTGCCACGCTGCAGGCCGATTGCGCCTGCTGATTGGCCATGCGCGCATTTTCGGCATTGGCCGACACCGTGGCGGTGAGCTGCTCCATCGAGCTGGCGGTGCGTTGCAGCGAGGCCGCCTGCTGCTCGGTGCGCTGCGACAGGTCGGCATTGCCCTGGGCGATCTCGCGCGCGGCAGTGGCCACGCTGTCGGCATTGCCGCGCACCTGGCCCACCATGCGGGCGAGGCCCGATTTCATCGTCGCCAATGCGCGCATCAACTGGCCGATCTCGTCGCGGCCGCTCGCCTGCACGTCGCCGCTCAGGTCGCCCTCGGCGATGCGCTCGGCCAGGCCGACGGCCCGCTGCAGCGGCACGGTCATGCTGCGCGACAGCAACTGCACCAGCAGGCCGATGATCAGCAACAGGCCGCCGGCCAGCGCGGCCTGGATCAGGTTGCCGCGCTGCAAGCCGTTGACCCGCTCCTCCAGCTGTGAATTCAGCAGGTCGAGCGCCACGCCGTCGACCACGAACAGCGCGTCGATGGTCTTGGTGAAGGTCGACACATAGTCGACCGGCGAATAGCTCGGCGTCTCCGGCTGCAGCAGCTCGCGCCGCGCCAGGTCCAGCGTGGCCTGCACCTGCGTCTTCAACGCGCCGACCTTTTCGGCCAGCGCCTGCTGGATCGCCGGGTTGGCGGCAAAGCTCTTGTCGAATGCGGTCACCATCGTCGAGTAGTGGTCCTCGGCCAGCTGGATCACGCCGCTCAGCAGCACCTTGCCTTCCGGCCCGATCTTGGCCTCGGCCAGGAAGCCGGCGCCGCGGGCCCGCGTCTGCCCCAGGGCCTCGGTGGCAAAGGGCAGCTTGATCAGCGAGGCCGTCATCAGGTAGTAGGTATCGGCCTGCGGATCGAGGATCAGGCCGGAGTCGTCCAGCAGCACGTCCAGCACCTTGAAGTAGCGGGCGATCAGCTGCGCGTGGCGTGTGCTGCTGTCGGCGGCCGGCAGGCGCTTGGCGCTCACGTCGGCCTCGAGCGCACGCCAGGCGTCGGTGCCCTCTTTCCAGGCGCTCAGCAGCTTGGCGCTGAAGCCGGCTTCAGGCAATTGCTTGTCGAGGTCGGCCAGGGCCTTGTCGACCTCGGCCTTCTTGGCGTCGCGGGGCGCCTGCATCTCGGCCTTGCCGCCCAGCATGCCGGCCGACAGGCCCCGGTGCTGCTGCGTCAGCTGCACCAGCCGCACCAGTTGCCTGGCCGGTGAGATGCCGTTGATCTCACCTTGCGCTGCACCCACCAGCTCTTGCGATTGGCGCCACTGGAACACCAACGGCACGCTGACCGCCAACAGCACCAGCACACCCAACAGCAACAGCTTGCGCCGGATCGACAGAGCCTGGATGAAGTCCACTGCACACCTCCTCGCGGCCGCGATGCCCAGCCAGTCTAGGCCGACCCAGGGTGCAGCGCCAGCGGAGATTGCTCAGGCCACCACTTCGGGGTTCAGCGGGGTCGGTGGCCGCCCGCCGGTCAAGGCGGCGATCAGGTTGCTGGCGGCCAGATCGGCCATCGCTCGGCGCGTGGGCAGGCTGGCGCTGGCGATGTGCGGCGTGAGCACGACGTTGGGCACGGCCAGCAGCCCGGGGTGCACGCGGGGCTCGCCTTCGAACACGTCCAGCCCTGCTGCGGCGATGCGGCGCTCGTGCAGGGCCTGTGCCAACGCGGCATCGTCGACCACGCCGCCCCGTGCGATGTTGGTCAAGGTCGCCGTCGGCTTCATCAGTGCCAATTCGGCCGCGCCGATCAAATGGTGGGTTTGCGGCGTGTACGGCACCACGATCACCAGGTGGTCGGCCACGCGCAGCAGATCGTGCAGGGCAAGGTACTGGGCACCGACCACCGCCTCGTCGGCACCAGAGAGGCGACTTCTGTTGTGGTACGCGACCTTCATGTCGAAGCCGAGCGCGCCGCGCCTGGCGATCGCCTGGCCGATGCGGCCCATGCCGACGATGCCCAGCGTCGCGCCGTACACGTCCGAGCCGGCGAACAGGTCGTAGGACCACTGCTTCCACTGGCCGGCACGCAACCAGTGCTCGCTCTCGCTGATGCGCCGGGCGGCGGCCATCATCAGCGCAAAGCCGAAGTCGGCCGTCGTCTCGGTCAGCACGCCGGGCGCGTTGGTGGCCAGCACACGCCGCGCGGTGCAGGCGGACACGTCGATGTTGTTGTAGCCGACCGCCATGCTGCACACCGCCCGCAGTTGCGGGCAGGCGGCCAGCAGCGCGGCGTCGATGCGCTCGGTGCCGGTGATCAGCACGCCGGCGCAGCCCTGCAGGCGCTCGGCCAGCGCCTCGGGCGCCAGCGGTTCGGGCTCCTGGTAGGCGTCCACCTCGAAGTGCTGGGCCAGGCGCTGCGAAATCTCGGGGAACAGCCGGCGCGCCACCAGCACACGTTGTCGCTCCTGGGTCATGTCTGTCGTTGCCTTTGCTTGAACCTTGCGTCAACCGCCATGCAAGGCGCTGCCCGGATGAAACCCGATCAACGCCAGCATCACCAAGAATCCGAGCACATCGTGCGCTGTCAGGGCCTGGGAGGCTGCCAGGCAGGCATGTGCGAAAGCCTCTCGGGCCCTCAGCCGTGAAAGCGCGCGAAACCCGCCACCGGCTCGCGCTCGGTCACGAGCGTGTTCTCGATCGCGTTCGGGTCGGCATGGCCGAGCGCCATGCCACAGACCACCATCTCGTCGAGGCCAAGGCCCAGCTCGGCGGCGATCACCCGGTGGAACTGCGTGAACGCCGCTTGCGGGCAGGTGTCGAGCCCACGCGCGCGGGCCGCGACCATCACGTTCTGCAAGAACATGCCGTAGTCCAGCCAGCTGCCTTGCTGCATCACGCGCTCGATCGTGAAGATCAGGCCGACCGGCGCGTCGAAGAACTCGTAGTTGCGCCGGTGCTGGCTGTGCATGCGGTCCTTGTCGGCCTTGCCGATGCCGAGCAGGCCGTACAGGTCCCAGCCGACCTTGCGGCGGCGGTCGATGTAGGGCGCCCGCCACTCGGTCGGGTAGTAGGCGTATTCCTCGGTGTGCTGCGAGCGCACGGCCGGGTCGTCGTAGACGGCGCGCAGCCGCTGCGACAGGCGCTGCCGCGCCTCGCCCATCAGCACATGCACGCGCCAGGGCTGGGTGTTGGTGCCCGACGGCGCACGCGAGGCCACGGCCAGGATCTCTTCGACCACGTTGCGCGGCACGGGCGTGGGCAAGAAGGCACGGATCGAACGGCGCGAGGTGATGGCCGCATCGACGGCGGCGGTGGATTCGGTGGAGATGGCAGTCATGGTGCTCAAGCCTTCAAAGGCGCCAGCGCCGCCAGCAACGCCGGCGGCAATGCGGTGGGCCGGCGCGTGGCGCGATCCACGTAGACATGGACGAAATGGCCGGCCGCGGCGGTCAGCGGCTCGCCGGCACCGAACAAACCCACCTCGTAGCGCACGCTGGATCGGCCGACATGGGCCACCCGCAACCCGGCCTCCACCGCCTGCGGAAAAGCCAGCGGGGCGAAGTAGTTGCAGCGGGTCTCGATCACCAGGCCGATCACCTCGCTGGTCTCGATCTGCAGCGCGCCGGCCTCGATCAGGTAGCCGTTCACCGCGGTGTCGAAGAAGCTGTAGTAGACGACGTTGTTGATGTGGCCGTAGACGTCGTTGTCCATCCAGCGGGTGCCGATGGGGCGAAAGAGGCGGTAGGCGCTGCGCGGCTCGGCCTGTGCCCGCGCGGCCTCGGGGGTGGCACTGCTCATGCCGGTGATTGTTCCATCGGCGACGGCATCCGGTGCTGCCGCCATGCCTGCCAGCTGTCGGCCGCCAGCGCGAGGGTGGTCGCCTGCAGGGCCACCGTCTCGTGGATGTCGCGCCCATAGCCGCCGGCCATGCTCAGCGCCACCGGCACGCCGCGCTCGCGCAGCGCAGCCAGCACCCGCCGGTCGCGCTCGGCCATGCCGGCAGCGGTGAGCTTCAGCCGGCCCAGCCGGTCGTTCTCGTGCGGGTCGGCCCCGGCCAGGTAAAAGGCCAACCCCGGTGGGCGGCCCTCGTGGCGGCGCCAGACCTCGCCCAGCGCCGTGTCGAGCGCAGCCAGGTACGGCTCGTCGCCGCAGCCATCGGGCAGCTCGACATCCAGGTCGCCGGCCACCTTGCGAAACGGAAAGTTGCGCTCGCCATGCATCGAGAAGGTGAACACGGTCGGGTCGTCGGCAAAGATCGCGGCGGTGCCGTTGCCCTGGTGCACGTCGAGGTCGATCACCACCACCCGCAGCAACGCCTTGTGAAGGCGGTGCCACTCGGCCTGCATCAGGCGGGCCGCCACGGCCGTGTCATTGAAGACGCAGTAGCCCGAGCCTTTGTCGGCACTGGCGTGGTGGGTGCCGCCGGCCAGGTTGGCCGACACGCCTTCGGCCAGCGCGGTGCGCGCCGCGGCGATCGTGGCGCCCACCGAGCGCCGCGCGCGCTCGGCCATGCGCGGCGACCAGGGAAAACCGATCTCGCGCTGCGCCGCCGGGCTCAGGAAGCCCTCGGACACCGCCGTCACGTAGACGGGGTCGTGGGCCAGCGCCAGTTCGCCGTCGGTCGCCGCGGGCGCCTCTTCGAGCCGGATGCCTGGCAGCTGCGCCGCCACCCGGTCGCGCAGCAAACGGTACTTGGGCATCGGGAAGCGGTGCCCGTCCGGCAACGGCAGCACGAAATGGTCGGAGGTGTAGGCCCGCATGGTGCGCAGGCACTGTGCCACAGCGCCCGCCGGGCGGCCTCGGTCGGCCCCCATGTCCCGTCCCGGCCCCCTGCACCCGCCTGATGACAGCCGTCCTACCTAGGGCAATGACCCTACTTTGCTGCACTGCAACAAATATTGCTTGCAAAGCTCGCCGAGAACCCCAATACTTCGAACCATGTTGCAGCGCACCATTGGTTTTTGGAACGGCTGCAGTCCCTGCCCCACCCCACTGATCCGATAGGAGATTCCCATGCTGACCGCTGAACAACTGCTGGCTGTCCAAAAGTCCAACGTCGAAACCCTGTTCGACCTGACCAACAAGGCCTTCGAAGGCGTCGAGAAGCTGGTCGAGCTGAACCTGCAAGTCGCCAAGGCTTCGCTGGGTGAAGTCGCCGAAACCGCCAAGGCCACGATGTCCGTCAAGGACGCGCAAGAGCTGCTGTCGCTGCAAGCCGGCCTGCTGCAACCGGCCGCCGAGAAGGCCGCCGCCTACAGCCGCCACCTGTACGACATCGCCGCCACCACCAACGCCGAAGTGACCAAGGTCGCTGAAGTGCAACTGGCCGACGCCCAGAAGAAGTTCATGGCCACCGTCGACAGCGCCGTCAAGAACGCCCCGGCCGGCACCGAAAGCGCCGTTGCCCTGGTGAAGTCGGCCATCTCGGCCGCCAACAACGCTTACGAAAGCGCCCACAAGGCCGCCAAGCAAGCCGCTGAAGTCGCTGAAGCCAACTTCCAAGCCGTGACCAGCACGGCCGTCAAGGCTGCCCAATCGGCCCCGAAGGCCGCCCGCCGCGCCGCCACGGCCTAAGGCCCGAAGGCATGCCTGAAGTGCTCTGACAAGAGAGCCAACCGGGGGAACGACGCACCTGTGTGCGCGACCACCGCAAAGCGACGGAACTTCCGCCGCCTGCCGGTTGTCTCTCAGAACGCCACGCTGTGCCTGAGCGGCGTGGCCTTCATGGAAGGTTGTCTCCTCGGTACCTCTTGAAAGACTGGCTTTCCAGGTACCTTCCAACCCGGCTGGTCCTCGCGGACCACCGGGTTTTTTATTGCCTGGCGCGCACTTGGCGCGGTTTCTTGAAGTTCAGCGGGTCAGCGCCGCGATGCGCTGGCGCAGTTGCGGCAAGGCTGCCAGCGCGGCCTCGCGGCCCGACTGGATGACCTTCATCCGGGCCGTGAAGTCGGCGCCAGAAACCCCGTTGAGCCCCGGGCGCAGCACCACGTCGGCCTCTTTCAGCTCGAAGCGGTTGATGCTGCGACCCATGATGGCGAAGGTCTGCAGCAGCATGCGCATCGCGTCGCCGGTGGCGTTGCCGTCCGGCGGCGACGAGATGTCGACCGCGATCACCAGCTCGGCCCCCATCTGCCGGGCAAAACGCACCGGCACCGGCGACACCAGGCCGCCGTCCACATACTCACGGCTGCCGATCTTGACCGGCTGGAACACCGCCGGCACCGCGCTGGACGCGCGCACCGCCACGCCCGCGTCGCCGCGCTGGAACAGGATCGGCGCCCCATCGCCCAGGTCGGTGGCCACGATGCCCAGCGGCATCTTCATCTGCTCGATGTTCAGGCCGCCGGTCTGGCTGCGCACGTAGCGCGCCAGCGCCTCGCCGCGGATCAGCCCGCGGCCCGGGAACGACCAGTCGGTCAGCCCGGACTCGTCCATCGACTGGGCCAGCGAGCCCATCTCGACGCCGCTCTTGCCCGACGCGTACATCGCCGCCACCAGGCTGCCGGCCGAGGTGCCAACCACCAGGTCGGGCCGGATGCCCTGCTCTTCCAGCACCTGGATCACGCCGATGTGGGCGAACCCGCGCGCGGCCCCGCCGCCCAATGCCAGCCCAATCCGGGGTGGCCGCGGCGGCACCGGGGGCGCCGCAGGCGGCGGTGGCGGCGCGATCGGCTGCTCGGCCACCACCGGCGGGCGGGGCGGCGCCGTCTGGCAGGCCGCCAACGGCAGGCCGGCAGCAGCCGCCCACATCAGGCGCCAGCACAGGGCCCGGCGGCCGGCGTTTGGCGCCGCAACGGCGTCTTTAGATTCTGATGGAATATTCAAGTGAAATTTGTGTTCTTTTCAAGCATATAACGAATCCGTAGAGTGCCTCCAAGCCCTGTTTCGCCTGGGCACCCTCTACAGAACCCATGTACCAATACACCTCGTTCGACCGCCAGTTCGTGCACCAGCGCGCAGCGCAGTTCCGTGACCAGCTCACCCGCAACCTGGCTGGCGAGCTGGCCGACGACGACTTCCGCCCGCTGCGCCTGCAGAACGGTTGGTACATCCAGCGCCATGCGCCGATGCTGCGCGTGGCGGTGCCTTACGGTGAATTGTCGTCGCGCCAGTTGCGCCAGCTGGCTCGCATCGCACGCGAGTTCGACCGCGGCTTCGGCCATTTCACCACCCGCCAGAACCTGCAATACAACTGGATTCCGCTGCCGAAGTCGGCCGATGTGATGGATTTGCTGGCCGAAGTCGACATGCATGGCATCCAGACTTCGGGCAACTGCATCCGCAACATCACCAGCGACGCGTTCGCCGGCATCGCGCCGGACGAGATCGTCGACCCGCGCCCGTACTGCGAGATCCTGCGCCAGTGGAGCACGCTGCACCCCGAGTTCGCGTTCCTGCCGCGCAAGTTCAAGATCGCCGTCAGCGGCTCGGTCGAAGACCGTGCGGCCATTGCCTGGCACGACGTGGGCCTGCAACTGGTGAAGAACGACGCCGGTGAGGTCGGCTTCAAGGTGTTGGTGGGTGGCGGCATGGGCCGCACGCCGGTCATCGGCACCGTCACGAATGCGTTCGTGCCGTGGCAAGAGATCCTCGTCTACCTCGAAGCCGTCGTTCGCGTCTACAACCGCTACGGCCGCCGCGACAACGCCTACAAGGCGCGCATCAAGATCCTCGTCAAGGCCGAGGGCCAGAAGTTCGTCGACGCGGTCAACGCCGAGTTCGCCAAGATCCTCGAACAAGACGCCGACGGCCGCGAGCACATCATCCCGGTGTCCGAGCTGGAGCGCGTGTCGCGCCACTTCGAGACGCCCGGCGGCGTGCACCCGGCCACCCACGGCTTCGACCCCCACCGCACCGGCCCGGCGCCGGCCGCATTCTTGCGCTGGCTCGAACGCAACGTGCACGGCCACCGCGTGCCGGGCTATCGCGCCGTGACGCTGTCGCTCAAGCGCGCCGGGCAGGCCCCTGGCGACGCCACCGCCGAGCAGATGGAAGCCGCCGCCCAGCTGGCCGACCGCTACTCGCTGGGCGAGCTGCGCGTGTCGCACGACCAGAACCTGGTGCTGCCCTGGGTGCGCGAGGCCGACCTGTTCTCGGTCTGGCACGCCGCCAAGGACGCCGGTTTCGCCACCCCGAACATCGGCCTGCTGACCGACATGATCGCCTGCCCAGGCGGTGACTTCTGCGCGCTGGCCAACGCCCGCTCGATCCCTGTGGCTGCCGGCATCACCGAGCGTTTCGACGACCTGGACGCGCTGTACGACATCGGTGACATCGACGTGCACATGAGCGGCTGCATGAACTCCTGCGGCCACCACCACACCGGCCACATCGGCATCCTCGGCGTCGACAAGGACGGCGCCGAGTGGTACCAGATCTCGGTCGCCGGCTCGGACGGCTCCACGCTGAGCGGCGCCGCCACGCCCGGCAAGGTGATCGGCCCGTCGTTCTCGGCCGACGAAGTGCCCGACGTGGTCGAAGCGCTGATCGACGTCTACCTGCGCCAGCGCCAGGCCGGCGAGCACTTCATCGACACCGCGCGCCGCCTGGGTGTGCCGCCTTTCCGGGCCGCGGCAGATGCCGTGCGCCGCGACACCGCCGCACCGGCCGCCAAGCCGGCAGCAGTGGCGGTGGCCGAAACCGCCGAGGCCCTGTGATGAGCGCCGCCACCCAGATGAACTTCGTCCAAGCCGCCCAAGACCCGTGGCGCACGCCGGTCGGCGAATACGGCCCGCTGCCGATCCCGCCGATCGCCGCCCACAGCCTGCTGACGCTGGAGCAGTGGCAAGCCGTGCGCGGGCAATGGCCGGCCGACCTGCCGGTGGGCCTGACGCTGGCCAACACCGCCGAGGTCGAAGACCTGGCCGAAGACCTGCCCCGCCTCGCACTCGTTGCGCTGCAGTTCCCCAAGTGGGTCGACGGCCGCGCCTACAGCCAGGCCCGCGTGCTGCGCGCCCGCCTGCGCTACGCCGGCGAAGTGCGTGCCACCGGCGACGTGGTCGTCGACATGCTGCCGCTGCTGCAGCGCACCGGCTTCGATGCCGTGCAGCTGCGCGACGGCCAGAGCGAGGCCAGCGCCCGACGCACGCTGACGATCGTCTCCGAGCACTACCAGGGCGACGTGCACCAGACACGCCCGCTGTTTTCGAGGGTTCCCGCATGAGCGCCGTTTCGTCCCTGCCGCTGACCTCTGCCCTGCCCGGCGCTCACCCCGCCGCCGCGGCTGCGTCCAGCGCCATCTCGCTCTACGCCCGCCACACCGAAGGCTACGAAGAGCGCGTCGAAGCCACCATCGCCCAGCTGCGCCAGGCCGCGCTGGACCACCCCGGCAGCATCGTGCAGGCCACCAGCCTGGGTGCCGAAGACATGGTGCTGACCGACCTGATCGCCAAGCTGAACCTGCCGATCGCCATTGGCACGCTGCAGACCGGCAAGCTGCACGCCGAGACGCTGGCGCTGATCCCCGAGATCGAAAGCCGCTACCGCCTGGACGTCGAGGTCTACAGCCCGCGCGAAGAGGCCGTGGTGCATTTCGTGCGCCGCCACGGCGACGACGCGATGTACCAGAGCATCGAGCTGCGCAAAGGCTGCTGCCAGGTCCGCAAGCTAGAGCCGCTGGCCCGCATGCTGCAGAACCGCGAAGCCTGGGTCACCGGCCTGCGCCGCGAGCAGAGCGCCAACCGCGGCGCCGTGCCGCTGCGCGAGGTCGAGGCCAACGGCCGCATCAAGTTCAACCCGCTGGCCGACTGGAGCTGGGCCGACATCTGGCACTACATCGAGTCCAACGACGTGCCGTACAACGCGCTGCACGACCAGTTCATGCCCAGCATCGGCTGCGCCCCCTGCACCCGCGCGATCGCGGTGGGTGAAGAGTTCCGCGCCGGCCGCTGGTGGTGGGAAGACGAGAAGGCCAAGGAATGCGGCCTGCATGCCGTGCAGCAGCCCAGCATCACCGACCGCGGCGAAGCGGTGGCGGCCTGAGCATGCCCGGGCGCGGCCATGTCATCTTCATCGGCGCCGGCCCCGGCTCGGCCGACCTGATCACGCTGCGCGGTGCCGGTGCGCTGGCCCGCGCCGACGTGGTGCTGTTCGACGCATTGACCGACCCGGCGCTGCGCGAGTTCGCCCCCAAGGCCGAGTGGATCGACGTCGGCAAGCGCGGCTTCTCGACCACCACCGCGCAGGCGCGCATCAACGCGCTGCTGGTGCAACACGCGCAGACGGGCGCGCGGGTGGCGCGGCTGAAAGGCGGCGATCCCAGCGTTTTCGGCCGGCTCGAAGAAGAGCTGCAGGCGCTGGCCGAGGCCGGCATCACCAGCGAGGTGATCCCCGGCGTGACCGCCGCCCTGGCGGCCGCGGCCGCGTCGGCCCGCCCGCTCACGCGGCGTGGCAACGGCCGCAGCGTGTCGCTGACCACCGCGATGACGCAAGAGCGCGAGTTGCATGCCGGCCGCCGGGCCGACACCGAGGTGTTCTACATGGCCGGCCGCCAGCTCGCCAAGCTGTCGCGCTGCCTCGCCGACGCCGGCTGGCCGGCCGACACGCCGGTCAGCGTGGTTTCGCGTGCCGGCTGGCCCGACCAACTGGTCAGCGAGCATCAGGTTGGCAGCCTGGCCGCCGCCTGCGTGCTGCACGCCGGCCGGCCGGCGGTGGTCACCGTCGGCGTCGGCGCCGCTGCGCTGACGGCCCCTGGAGCGGCGTCGGGCGAAGACCCGCTCGCCGTGGACTGTGCCTTGCCCGAGGGTTATCCCGCCGGCTGAAGGCCTCAGGCCCTAAAATCGCATGCTTTGCCGCGCAGCGTTGCGCGGGCAGCGCCGGTTCCCCGCAGGGCGGAGCCAGGCGCCCGAGCCCTTCTCTTCACTTCTCACCGCCACCCCATGACCCACGTCGTCACCGAAGCCTGCATCCGCTGCAAGTACACCGACTGCGTCGACGTCTGCCCAGTCGACTGCTTCCGCGAGGGCCCGAACTTCCTGGCCATCGACCCCGACGAGTGCATCGACTGCGCGGTGTGCATCCCCGAGTGCCCGGTCAACGCGATCCTGCCCGAGGAAGACGTGCCGGCCGACCAGC
Organism: Ideonella sp.; assembly: GCF_041914305.1. Classification (NCBI taxonomy): domain Bacteria; kingdom Pseudomonadati; phylum Pseudomonadota; class Betaproteobacteria; order Burkholderiales; family Sphaerotilaceae; genus Ideonella; species Ideonella sp. The sequence goes on along the minus strand of NZ_JAYSDQ010000017.1, from coordinate 64,122 downwards.
AGAAGTTCATCGCCATCAACGCCGATCTGGCCAAGGGCTGGCCGAGCATCACCAAGCGCAAGGCCGCGCTGCCCGATGCCGACGAGTGGAAAGACCGCAAAGACAAGCTGGACCAGCTGATCCGCTGATCTGCTGATCCACATCAAGCCCGCCAGGCCTTCGTCGCGGCGGGCTTTTTTGCGGGTGCCGCGGGCGCCCACGAACGCGGCGATAATCCGCGCCGCTGCCAGGCACTGAGCGTGGCAGCCATTCGCTAGGGGTGTTGGCGGGCCTTCCGGGGCCGTGCCGACTGAGAAAAACCCTTTGAACCTGATTGAGGTAATCCTCGCGCAGGGAAGCAGCTCAGACGGCGCCGCGCGTTCGCGTGGTGGCCCCTCCCGAACTTGCCGACCTGCCATCGACCTGTCGAGTCCCTGATGGCACTGCCGTACCGCACCCGTTTCACCTTGCATGCGCTGGCCCTGGCCGCGCTCCACGCCACCTGCGCCGGCCAGGCCGCCGAGCAGGTCACCATCACCGGCCGCCTCGACGCGCTGCCCGCCAGCGTGGCCGGCTTCGGCGATGCACCGCTGTCGAAGTCGCCGTTCCAGGCGCTCAGCCTGAGCCGCAGCCAGCTCGAAGACGTGGGCGCCAACGCCTTGTCGGCCCTGACCCGGCTCGACGCCAGCATCGCCGACGCCTACAACGCCCCGGGCTACTGGAGCGCGCTGACCGTGCGCGGCTTCGTGCTCGACAACCACTACAACTACCTGCGCGACGGCCTGCCGATCAACGCCGAGACCGCGATCGCGCTGGAGAACAAGGAACGCATCGAGGTGCTCAAGGGCACCACCGGTGCGCAGGCCGGCACCAGCGCACCGGGCGGCCTGGCCAACCTGGTGGTCAAGCGGCCGCGCGGCAGCGACCAATCGGTGGTCTTTCTCGGCTGGTCGGAGCGCGGCAACTTCAAGGCCGCCGCCGACCTGGAGCGCCGCTTCGGCGACGGCGGTGCGCTCGGCCTGCGCCTGAACGCCGCGGTCGAATCGCTCGACCCGCAAATCCATGACGCCAAGGGTCAGCGGCATCTGCTGGCGCTGGCCGGCAGCGCGCAGCCCACGGCCGACCGCCGCTTCGACGCCGAGATCGAGATCAGCCACCAGTCGCAGCCCAGCATGGCCGGCTTCAGCATGCTGGGCGACCGCGTGCCCTCGGCGCGCAGCATCGACCCACGGCTGAATCTCAACAACCAGACCTGGTCGAAGCCGGTCGTCTTCGACGGCACCACCGCCAGCCTGCGCTGGACCGAGACCCTGGGCGCCGACTGGCAATTGCAGGCTCAAGTGATGAGCCAGCGCCTGCGCACCGACGACCGCATCGCCTTCCCCTACGGCTGCACTGCCGAAGAGAAGTGGGACCGCTACTGCAGCGACGGCAGCTTCGACCTCTACGACTACCGCAGCGAGGGCGAGCGCCGCGACACCGTGGCCGGCGCGTTGACGTTGAACGGCCGCGCCCAGTGGTGGGGCCTGGCCCACCAGCTGTCCACCGGCGTGCAGTGGAGCGACTTCCGCCTGCACCCCAACGAGCAGATCTACCAACCGGCCGGCACCGGCCAGATCGACGGCAGCGTGCAGGTCCCCGCCCCCGTGCCCGAGCCCTACACCGCCGCCGGCCGCCACGAGCGCAGCACCGAGCTGCATCTGCGCGACCACCTGGCGCTGGGCCAGGACACCGGCCTGTGGCTGGGCCTGCGCCACAGCGCCTTGCAGCGCTCGAACGACGCGAATGCCACCGACTACCGCCAATCGTTCACCACCCCGTGGGTGGCGCTCAGCCACCAGTGGACCGACGCGCTGCTGGTCTACGGCAGCTGGGGCCAGGGGGTCGAGAGCGACGTTGCGCCGAGCCTGCCCAACTACACCAACGCCGGCCAGGCGCTGCCGGCGTTGAAGAGCGAGCAGGTCGAGTTGGGCCTGAAGTTCTCTCAGGCCGAGTGGAACGCCAGCCTGACCGCGTTCGACATCCGCCGGCCGACGGCGGACGACCTGTGCGACGACGCCAGCGGCACCTGCACCCGCCGCATCGACGGCAACGCCCGCCACCGCGGCATCGAGGCCAGCGGCGAGCTGCACACTGGTCAGCTGACTTTGCAGGCCAGCGGCATGTGGCTGCGCGCGCGCCGCGAAGGCGCCAGCGACGAGGCGCTCAACGGCCGCACGCCACCGAACGTGGCCGAGCGCAACCTGCGCCTGATGGCCGGCTGGCAGTTCACCGAGATCACCGGCCTCAGCGCCCAGGCGAGCCTGAGCTACGAAGGCCCGCGCTACGTGCTGCCTGACGACAACAGCGCCCGCATCCCCGGCTGGACCACCGCCGGCCTGGCCGCCCGCTACGCCACGCGCGCCCTCGGCCACGAGTGGTTGCTGCGTGCCGGTGTCGACAACCTGTTCGACCGCCGCGCCTGGCGTGAGAGCCCCTACCAGTTCAGCCACGCCTACCTCTATCCGTTGGAGCCACGCAGCTTTCGCATCTCTTTGCAGACCAGCTTGTAGAACTCCTATTTTTCTGTCTATAATCTGAGGCTTCACTTCCCCGATAGCTCAGTTGGTAGAGCGCCGGACTGTTAATCCGTAGGTCCCTGGTTCGAGCCCAGGTCGGGGAGCCAAACAAAACAAGGCCCGCAACGCGAATCGTGTTGCGGGCCTTGTGCTTTGTGGCCTCACGCGGGCATCGGTGCTGCTGACCTCGACTCAGCGCACCGCCTCGGGCGAGGCGGGCGCCGCGCGCTCAGCCCAGCGAGCAGGTACCCGTGCCGCCGTCACGCACGTAGTAGTCCGTCGACAGTGCACCGTTGGCCGCCGAGATCACGTTCAGGCCGGCGCTCAAGAAGACCGGCGTGTGGGGCCGCTGTGCGCTCAGCTGCGTCAGCGGCACGTTGTTGACCGACACGTTCAACAGATACGCACCGTTGTCGAACAGGTTCACGAACGGCTGGGCACGGCCCGTCAGCGGGTTGAACGCGCAGCCCGGCGTCACCACGGCGTACGACTTGCCGCTTGCCGCGTACTCCAGGTCACCATTGAAGGTGTTGGCCCGCGTGTCCGGGATGCAGGCATTCGGCTGCTCGGGGTAGGTGATGCTGGCATCGAAGGTGTAGCTGTCCGCGACTTTGCCGGTGGCCACCGCCACCGTGTCGACCCCGTTGCTCAACCAGACGGTGGCGTCCGGGCTCGCGGTGGTGACGGTCGCAACGACACTGCCGTTGAGCGACACCTTGCCGGTCGCCTTTCGCTTCGGGTTGTACAAGCCTGCCTGCACGTAGGGCCCCATCCCGCTCACCGGGTGCAGGCCACATTGCCAGGCGGACGAAGCGTAGGTCTTGCCGCTGGCACCGATCTGGATCCCGGTCGCCGCGGACGCGGGCATGGCCACCAGGCCTGCGCCCACCACGAGCAAACCCCACCCCAAGTCTCTTGCGCACTTCATGAGTCACCTCCTAGGCATTGAACTCGCCGATTGGGCACGCCTAGTCTTATCGAAGGCTTAGCAAATGCGGGCCACGCAACACCCGTTGAACCAAGCTTGCGCCAGCGCAAACGGCGGCCACAAGACGCCGCCCGCAGCCTCCCCAAAGACCCATGCCCGAACCGAGGTCGCGTCGCGCAGGTGTTGCCGTCTGCCCGGGCGGCCGCCAGAATCAGCCTGTGGACAAGGCCGGCATCCCCATGCGCCGCAAGCGGCGGCTCGGCGCCTCGCTCATCGGCTGGGCCTGCTGCCTGGGTGCGGCCATCGCGGCATTCGGCGCCGCCCCGGCAGCCGACACCGACCGCGATCTCCATCGCTACTGGGACACGCGCTGCAAGGACTGTCATGGCGATGCCGGGCCGTTTGCACGCCGCACGCTGCAGGTACAAGACGGGCGCCTCATCGGCACGCACCACGAACAGAACCTGGACCTGTTCCTGCAGCACCACTACCTCACGGCGGACCTCGTCGCGCCCGTCACGCGCATGCTCGCGGCGCAGGTCGCCACGCCGCCGCTGTTTGCCCAGCACTGCAGTGCCTGCCACACCAACGCGGCAGACTTCGCCCGGAAATCGCTGACCCTGCGTGGCGACGTACCGGTCGGCTTGCGCAGCGGCCGGCCGGTCGCCGACTTCCTGAAGACGCACGGCGGCTTGGCGCCAGACGAGATCCCGATCGTCGTCGAGACCCTCAAGCGCGTGCTGCGCGAGACCCAACCCGCGCGCGACGGCAGCTGAGCGCCACGCGGCCCGGCGCGGCCTTTACCTGGCTGACGGCCCCGTCGCCGTTCAGTGATCGGCGGCCTTCTCGGGCCGCATCGTCGGCGCCTGCGGCCCGCCCCGGTCATCCGTGCGATCGCCCAGATCGAAGCCGCCCGCCACCGTCAGCAAGACGAGCGCGGCCACGGCGGCGAGCAATGCCCCCCACAGCCCCGACCTCGACAGGCCCGCACCGAAGCCGATGCCAACCACACGCCGCCCGGCAGCGCGCGGGCCCGCCCTGCGGCGGGCGGTGCGCTCGTCCGAATCGGTCTGCGCGACGGCCCAGGGCCCCTCGACGCCGTTGACGTCGGCCGACCACAGGTCGCGGTCTGCCGCTACTTCGCCGGCGCTTCGCGTCGACGAGGCCAGCGTCGCGCGTGCACCGGCGCGCGCCGTCCGCCGCGGGCGCGGGGCGACCGGGGCGATGCCGGCCGCGCTCGGCATCGCACCGGGTTCGGCCTGGCCGGCCGCTTCGTCGGCGCGCCCTTGGCCGAGTGGGGCTCCGATCGCCTCATCTTCGTCGAGCAGCGCGCGCGCCACCGCACCGAGCAGGGTCTGCACCGCCGCCGAGCGCCGCCCCGATGCGTCGACCCGGCCGCGCCGGCCGGTGTCGGGCCCGGGGGCCGCTGCCTTGGCGTCTTCTGGCGCTGCCGCCGTGGCGGTGGCTGGCGGCCCACGCGGCGGGACATTCGGCGTGCCGGGGCGCATGGTCACGCGTCGGTCAATCGGCCGAGAAGCTCAGGCCTGGATGGCGGCGAGCTGCGGCAGGTCCATCTCGCCCTCCACGCACAGCAGGTCGACAAAGCCGGACGTGGCCGTCGGCGCCTCGCCGTAGTGCTGGCGGTAGTTCTGCGCCAGCGTCGACCGGTTGCCCATGCCCCAGCGGTTCGCCACCGCGAGCACGCTGTCGCGCCCGGCCAGATGCTGCAGCTCGGTGCGGATGCGGGCCATGCGCAGGCGCCGGATCAGCTCGGCCGGCGTGAGCCCCAGGTGCGTGCGAAACGCCATCTGCAAGGCACGCTCGGTGACGTCGATGTGCGCGGCGATGCGGCGCACCGACAAGGTCTTCTCGTTCAGGTGTTCGACGATGAACTGGTACGCGCGCCGGTAGCGCAGCGGCAGCCGCAGCTGGTCCGAGTCGGTCTGGTCGGCCCGCTCCTGCAGCTCGAGAAATCGCGAGTACGGCACACGCTGAAGCTCCGTCCGCATGCGCGTCAGCGCCTGGCTGGCGTGTTGCCGAAAGCAGCGCAGCGCATCCATGTAGCGGCCCTGCAGCGCATGCAGCCTCGACACGACGAAAGCCAGCTCGATCGCGTGGCGGTGGCGCAGCATGCGCGTGTCGTCGCTGGCCAGCGCACCGAGCACGTCGCCCGCGGTGTGCGCATCACCCTGCTCGACCAGCGCCAGCGCCGCCTCGATGCGGCCCAGTTCTTCGACCGGGGCCAGGCGCCGATCGCGCCACCAGCGCAGCGCGTCGAACACACCGGCCGCGCCGCCCGGCGCGCCCAGCCCCGGCTCGCACAGCGCCGCCAGAAACACCAGGCGCTGCGACAAGATCGGCGTCTGCGCGAGTGTGCGTGCCTTGTCGAGCAACGTGGCCGGTGCCGGCGGCACGTCCATCCACGCCGCCGCCGCGTCGCCATACTGGCGCAGCCGCGCCGTCACCTTCAGCTCCAGCTCGGCCGCCTCCAGCAGCGGCTTCATGTCGGCGGCCTGGGCCGATGCGAGGTTCATCGCAAAGGCCAGCGTGCGCGCCGCCCGCCGATGCTCGCCCAGCCCATGAACCGCCAGCGCCAGCCCGGCCAGGGCCTCGACACGCAGCGGCGCCGGCGCCTCGTCGCAATCGGCCACCACGTTGAAGCATTCGGCCGCAGGCCCGGCGCGGTTCAGGTGCAGCTGCAGGTAGGCCCGGTCCATCGATGACAGCCAGCGCATCTGCGGCCGCGACATGCCCTCGTAGACGCGCAACTGCTTCTGGAACAGCTCTTCGGCCTGTTCTTCGCGGCCGGTAGCCAGCAGCAACTGCCCCATCAACTGGCCCAGCACCGCGCGCCGCGGCGTGTCGATGTCGCTCATGCGGTCCAGCCGGGCCGTGCCCATGCGCAAGGCGTCTTGCACATCGCCGCTCGATGCGGCGCCGGCCACATCGGCATCCGCCGGCAGAACACGCAGACAGGTCAATGCGACCAGCAGCATTTCAGTCTCCTTCGTAGTCGTTCACCACCACAGCTTCGGATCGATGCTAGGCAGTTCGCATCGGCGCGAGGCTCACGAGTTCACGATGGAAAGCTCATCAAACCTCACCTCGTGCAACGGCAGGTATCGCTGCACCTGCGCGTTCGCTTGGCGGCACATTGCTTCGCACCCGGTCACGGGCTTGTGGCGGCCACAGCGGAGATTGCGCAGCGAACAGAAAACAGGAGCGATCGGGCCATGGGTGAGAAGACAGAACAGCCCAGTCAGAAGAAGCTCGACGATGCGAAGAAGAAGGGCCAGTCACCCAAGAGCCAGGATCTCAACGCCGCGGCCGGCCTGCTGGTAACCACGCTGTGCCTCGGCGCCGGGGCCGCCTCTTCGTTCGAGCACCTGAACGCGCTGTTCTCGATCGCCAGCGGCCTGGGCCTGCAGACGCATACCAACGCCGAGATGCTGGCCCTGGCCTTCGACATCGCCATCGAGGGCTTGTGGATCGTGCTGCCGTTCGTGGCCGCATCGATCGCCGTGGGCCTGGTCGCGTCGTTCGCGCAGGTCGGGTTCAACATCACCTTCGAGCCGCTGACGCCCAACTTCGACAAGGTCAACCCGGGTGCGGGGCTGAAGAAGCTGATCTCGATGCGCTCGATCATCGAGTTCGTCAAGACGGTGTTCAAGGCGGTGTTCGTCGGCAGCGTCGTCGCGATGATCACCTTCGGGCTGCTGCCCTTGCTCGTGGGCGCGGCCACGCAAACCTCCACCGGCGTGGTCGCCATCGCGTGGAGCGCGATCAACAAGCTCTTCGTCGCCTCGGTCATCGTGCTGGTGGTGATCGGCCCGGTCGACATCGCGATCCAGCGCTGGCTGTTCATCCGCGACCAACGCATGGACAAGGACGAGCTCAAGCGCGAATACAAGGAGATGGAAGGCGACCCGATGATCAAGGGCCAGCGCCGGCGCCTGGCCCACGAGATCGCCAACGGCGGGCCGAAGCAGAACGTGCCCACCGCAACCGTCGTCGTCACCAACCCGACCCACTTCGCGGTGGCGCTGCGCTACCGCCCGGGCGAGACGCCGCTGCCGCTGATCGTTGCCAAGGGCGCCGACGCGGTGGCCGCGCAGATCCGCGCGATCGCCGAGACCAGCGGCGTGCCCATCGTCTCGAACCCGCCGCTGGCGCGGGCGCTGTTCAAGGTGCCGGTGAACGACGCCGTGCCCGAAGCGCTCTTCGAAGCCGTGGCCGCCGTGCTGCGCTGGGTCGACATGGTCGACCGCATGGGCCACGGCGCCGCCGGCTCGGCCGCCCCTTCCTCATCGGCTTGATCAGGACACCGCCATGGCAAAACTCAAGTTCGATTCACAAGGCACGCTCGGCAACGACGTGGCGATGGCCATGTTGGTCGTCGCGATCGTCGGCCTGATGATCCTGCCGCTGCCCACGGTGGCGATCGACTCGCTGCTGGCAGTCAACATCACCGCCAGCGTGCTGCTGCTGATGACCTCGCTGTTCATCCCGAACGCGGTGGCGTTGTCGTCGTTCCCGTCGCTGCTGCTGTTCACGACGCTCTTTCGCCTGTCGCTGAACATCGCGTCGACCAAATCCATCTTGCTGCATGCCGATGCCGGACATTTGATCGAGAGCTTCGGCGAGCTGGTGGTCGGCGGCAACCTGGTCGTCGGCATCGTCGTCTTCATCATCATCACGGTGGTGCAGTTCATCGTGATCTCCAAGGGCTCCGAACGGGTGGCCGAGGTCGGCGCGCGCTTTACGCTCGATGCGATGCCGGGCAAGCAGATGAGCATCGACGCCGACCTGCGCGCCGGCCTGATCACCGGCGACGAGGCTCGCCGCAAGCGCGCGCTGCTCGGCATGGAAAGCCAGATGCACGGCGGCATGGACGGCGCGATGAAGTTCGTCAAGGGCGACGCGATCGCCGGGCTGATCATCACGATGGTCAACATCCTGGCCGGCATCGTGGTGGGCATCATGTACCACGGCATGACGGCCGGCGAGGCGGCCAACCGCTTTGCCGTGCTGTCGATCGGCGACGCGATGGTGTCGCAGATCCCGTCGCTGTTCATCTGCGTGGCCGCCGGCGTGCTGATCACCCGCGTGGCCGACGAGCACCAGAAGAAGCCCCGCTCGCTGGGCCAGGAGATCACCGCCCAGCTCACGTCCAACGTGCGGGCGATGTACCTGGCCGCGGGCCTGGTGTTCGCCTTCGCGGCGGTGCCGGGCTTTCCGGCGTTGCAGTTCATCGCGCTGGGCGCTGGCTTGGTGGGGGCCGGCCGCTACCTGTCGCGCCAACGCAAGACGACCACCGGGCAAACCGCGTCGGCGCCGATGTCGGCGATGCAGCGCGAGGGCGCCAAGGGCGACGCGCCGTCGATCATGCGCGAGGCGCCGCATTTCTCGAAGCCGCTGGCCGTGCGCATGTCGGCCGACCTCGCAGCGCTGCTGCTGCCCGCGCAGCTCGACGCGGCGATGGAGCGCGAGCGGCTGCAGCTGCAGTCGATGCTGGGCGTGCCGTTTCCCGGCGTCTGCATGTGGGTCGCGCCCGAGCTGGCCGACCTGCGCTTCGAGGTGATGATCAATGACGTGCCGGTGCGCGCGGTGACGCTGCCCGGCCGCCTGATGTGCCTGACCTCACCCGACTCGCCGCTGGCGGCCAAGGCCAGCCGGCACGAGCCGGTGCTGGACATGGCCGAATCGCTGTGGCTGCCACCCGACCAGGTGCCCGAGGCCGAACGCCCGCATTGCCTGGACATCGAGCAGGTGGTGGCCCGCCAGGTGGTGATGCTGCTGCGGCGCAATGCCCACCTGTTCATGGGCGTGCAAGAGATCCAGTGGATCGTCGACAAGGCCACGGCCGACTACCCGGGTTTGGTCGCCGAGGTGCAGAAGATCCTGCCGATCCAGCGCATTGCCGAGGTGATGCGCCGGCTGCTCGAAGAGCAGGTGCCGATCCGCAACGTGCGCACGATCTTCGAGAGCCTGATCACCTGGGGCCCGAAAGAAAAAGACATGCTGCTGCTGACCGAGTACGTGCGCGGCGACCTCGGCCGCTACCTCGCCTTCGAGGCCAGCGCCGGCCGCAACTACATCTCGGCGATCTTGCTCGATGCCAGCGTCGAGCAGTCCATCCGGCAGTGCATCAAGCCCACGCCGGCCGGCAACTACCTCGCGATGCCGCCCGAGAGCGCAGCGGCGATCACCGAGAAGGTGCTGCGCATCTCCGGCGAACAACCCGACCGCGGCGTGGCGGTGGTCACCTCGATGGACATTCGCCGCTACGTCAAGAAGATGATCGAGTCGCGGCTGGACCAGTTGCGCGTCTACTCGTACCAAGAGCTGGGCAACCAGGTCGAGCTGCGCCCGCTCGGCCGCGTGGTGGCTTGAGCATCGCCCCGCGATGAGCGACGAAGAGATCCGCCGCCTGCGGCGCGTGATCGAAGGGGCCCCACCGGTGGCCGCCCGCCCGCCGGCCGACACACGCCAGGCCGAGCGCTTCCAGCGTGCGCTGGGCGCCCCGCGGCGGGTCGAGTTCGAGCCACGCCACGAGCCGCGCGATGAATCACCGGCCCCGGCCGACGAGCCGGCGGGCGACACCGCCACCAGCGCCCCACTGGCCGCCCTGGAGCGCCGCCCACCACCGCCCGTGCAAGCGACCACGTCGATCGTCGCCGCGCCGGACGAGCCCGAGACCACGCTGGCGCCGGTGGCCGACGCACCCGACATGCCGTGGCCCGCGGCCGTGGCCTGGCTGCCGCTGCCGCAGGGCTGGGACGCCGCGCTCGTTGACACCGTCGCCACGCTGTGCCGCCGCGCCGACCCATCGTTCCAGGGCTTCTCGGTGACCGTGCCGATGAACCCCGAGACGCTGCCGCACACCGAATTGCGGCTGACGCTTTCGCCGCACTACCTGCAGCTTCGCTTCAGCACGCAGTCGACCCGCTCGCACGATCTAGTGTTGCGACACCTGGTCACGCTGCGCGCCATGCTCGCGCAGGCCCTGCCCGACTCGCGCCACATCGACATCGAACTCACATGACCCTGCCCCGGCCGCCTCTTGCCATCGAGCCGCTGGCGGGCCACCTGCCCTCGATGACGGCGGACGAGGCCCGGCTGTCCCGCCTGGCCTTCGACGCAGACTTCGAGCGCTGGTTGCGCGACACGCTGGGCGCGCCACAGCTCGCGGTGTCGCGCCGGGCTGCTGGCGCCGGCTGGGTGGTCGTGCTCGACACCGATGCCGGCCAACTTCAGCTGGCGTTGGATGCCAACGCCTGGGCGCCGCTGCAACTGGCGCTGTCGATCGAAGACGGCCCGACGTCTGCCGCGGTGCTCACGGCGCTCTTGGAACCTTTGGGCGAGGCGTTTGCACCGGTGGTCGGGGTGCCGATCATCTCCGCCCGGCGGCGCGACGACCCACCCGGCCAGGACGCGGCCACGCTGAGCGCCAGCGGCCTGCTCATCGGCCTGCGCGGTGCCGACGAGGGCGTGCTGGACCGCCTGGCCGGCGCCTGCCGCCAATCACCCGACCTGGCCTGCCTCACCACCTTGTCACTGCGCCCTCGCCTGCGCGTGATGACGCGTCAATGGCCGCGCCAGGTGCTGCGCTCGCTCGCCCCGGGCGACGTTGCGCTGGCCGGCGAGCCACAGGCGTCGCTGCGCTGCGGCGTGGGCCGCGTGCTGAGCGCCGCCGTCTTCATTCACCCCAAGGAGTTCACCGTGCAAGTCGCCGACTACCCGCACATGACGGACGACGCCGCTGCCGGCGACGAACTGCCGCCGCCCGCCGGCACGCTCGACGAGCTGCAACTGCCCGTCGCCTTCGAGCTCGACACCGCGCGCATCAGCCTGGCCGTGCTGGCCGGCATGCGGCCGGGTTATGCGGTCGAGCTCGACGTGCCGCTGCGCGAGGCCACCGTGCGCCTGGTCTGCCACGGCCAGACGCTGGGCCAGGGGCAGCTGGTGGCCATCGGCGACCAGCTCGGCGTGCGGATCACGCGCATGGAGTACACGCATGACGCCGCTGTCCCAGGTTGACCCGATATCGCTGTTCCTCGTCCTCATCGCGCTGGCGGCCCTGCCGTTTGCCGCGATGGTGGTGACGTCGTATACCAAGATCGCGATCGTGCTGGGCCTGCTGCGCAACGCGATCGGCGTGCAGCAGGTGCCGCCGAACATGGTGCTCAACGGCGTCGCGATCATCATCTCGTGCTACATCATGGCGCCGGTGTTCATCGAAGCCTCGAAGGGCCTGGCGGTCGGTTCCGGCAGCTCGAGCGCGCAGACGCTGATGCAGGTGGCCGACGCGGCGCGCGAGCCATTTCGAAAGTTCCTCGACAAGCATGCCGACGAGCGCGAGAAGCAGTTCTTCCTCAAGTCCGCGGCGGTGATCTGGCCTGCCGACCAGGCCGCCAAGCTGCAGAAGAGCGACCTGATGGTGCTCGCCCCGTCGTTCCTGCTCACCGAGTTGACGGCCGCCTTTCGCATCGGCTTCCTGCTGTACCTGGGCTTCATCGTCGTCGACATGGTGATCGCCAACGTGCTGCTGGCCATGGGGCTGTCGCAAGTGACGCCGACCAACGTCGCGATCCCGTTCAAGCTGCTGCTGTTCGTCACGCTCGACGGCTGGTCGCGGCTGGTGCACGGCCTGGTGCTGACCTACCGCTGAAGAGAGAACCGATGACCTACGACGTGGTGATACAGCTGACCTCCGAGGCGCTGCTGATGTGCGTGATGTTGTCGCTGCCGGCGGTGGCCGCCTCGGCGCTGATCGGCCTGCTGGTGTCGTTCTTCCAGGCCATCACCTCGCTGCAAGACTCCAGTATTTCGCAAGGCATCAAGCTGCTGGCGGTGACCGGCGTGGTCGTCGTGACTGCGCCCTGGGCCGGCTCAACGCTGGTGAAGTTCACCGAGAACCTGTTTGCCGCGGTGTTCCAGACATGAGGGCCGACGCCACCCGCGGCGGCGCCCAGGTCGCGGCGCCCACCCCGGCGGCCGAGCATCGGCCGGGCGGCTCCAGCACCAAGGGGTTCGCCGGCGGCTCGCACCGCGGCACGATCTACCGCCACGCGCCGCGGCCGAACTCGCCGGCCCCGCGGCCCGGTGGCCCCCGGCCGCGCCGCCCGCCGACGGCGTCGCACGCTGCCGCGCACCACGACGAACACGCCATCCACCCCGACGACCTGCGCGCCGCGTGCGAAGAGACGGCGCGGCAGCTCGGCACCAGCACCGGTGGCGGCCGCCAGCCGTTCGGCGCGTCGACCCGTCAGCCGCCGGCGCCCCCTGTCTCGAAAGACGCGCCGCCGCCACGCGTGCGCATGCTGACCCCGGCCCCGCCGGTGACCGCGGGTGCGGCGGCACGCGGGAGCCTGGGGCCCGAGGTGGCGATGCTGTTCACCCAGCCGCCCACCCAGGGCACGCCCTGGCCGGCCCTTTTCGGTGCGTTGGCCTCGGCGTTCTTTGCCGGCGGCGCCAAGACGGCCCAGCGCGTGGACGCGGCGAAAGCCGCGCGCCATCACCTGCCGCCGCAAGCCGGGCCGGTCACGCTGGCCGCGGTGAAGGACGGCGCGATCGCGTGGATGGCTGCCCAGCAGCGACACAACCCGGCCGACACCTGCACACCACAGCAGCAGAACGACCACCTGCTGTTCCCGCTCTACATGCTCGGCAGCTTCCGCCCTCGCGATGCCCAGGCCCACGGCGGCGCCGACGCGCGTGCGCAGATGCTGCTGCGCGGCCTGGACCTGCTGCCCGGAGGCACCCGATGAGCATCCACCACTACCAAGGATTGATCCACGAGCTGTGCGAGGCCGTGGGCCTACCCGACGCCGAAGGCGCGATCGCGCGCAACGCGGTCGAGGTCGACGGTTTCGAAGTGGCGCTGGGCCATTTCGAGAGCGACCCCGAGGCGATGTACCTGAACTTCAACTTCGGCGTCGTCAGCTCGGGCCGCAGCCTGCGCGTGTTCCGTCTGATGCTCGAAGCCAACCTGACGATCTACGCGCAGGACCAGGCCCAGCTCGGGCTCGACACCGACAGCGGCGCCGTGCTGCTGATCGTGCGGGTGCCGATGGGCGACGGCGTCGACGGCACCTACCTCGCCGACACGCTGAACCACTACGCCGAGCACGGCCGCTACTGGCGCGACAACATCCTCGTCGCCGAAGACGAGATGTTCGAAAGCCTGTCCTACGGCGACTACAGCTGGCTGCGGGTTTGAGAGCCTGAGAGGCTTTCGCTCATGCCCGAAAACCTCTCAGGCTCTGAGCGCCGTGGCGCCTTCACGGCGCCGCTGATGCCGAATCGGCGGGGGCTGAAGCCGGGGCCTGCGGCGGTGCCGCCACCGGCACCTTGCTCCACCGCTCCATGTCCCTGGCCAGCGACTGCAGCGTCAGCGCCGGGCGCACCTGCTCGAAGAACACGGCCACCAGCAGCGACAGCATCGCCAGCGCCACCGCGCCCTTGACCGGCTGGGCCAGGTTGTTCGGCTCGAGCTTCTCGGCCGACTTCGACAGGATGCCGAAAGCCAGGTCGATCAGCAGCAGCACCAGCAGCGCCGGCGCGGCGATCTTCATCATCATCTCGAGGTAGCCGCCGGTCTGCACCCGCACGAAGTCTTCGAGGATCGTCGACCACGACGGCGACAGGCTGCCGATGGGCCACCACTGGAACGACTCGAACAGGATCTGCGTCAGCATGATCATGCCGCCCAGCATGTAGAAGCCGGCGATCGACAGCTGGGCCAGCAGGTTGCCCACCGGGGTGCTCTGCTCGCCGCTGAGCGGGTTGGTCTGCTGCACGTTGTTGTAGCCGGCCTGGTTGTCGATCAGCACGCCCACGCCCTCGGCCACCCAGAACACGGTCGATGCCGCAAAGCCCAGCAGCAAGCCGACGATCGCCTCCTTGCCCAGCAGGGCCAGCAAGTGCGGGATGTCGATGCCGGCCACCAGCCCGGCCGGCTGGCCCCAGGCGATGAAGATCGCCAGGCACAGGCACACGCCGTTGCGCACGTTGCCCTGCACGCTCTGGTCGGTGGTGGCCGGCAGCACCAGGAACACGGCATAGACGCGCAGCAGGCACATCGCCAGCAGCGTCACCGCGTCTTTCAGCACGCCGCCGAAACCGACGATGGCCGAGAAGCTGGAAAGCAGGTCGTTCATGCCGTCACGCCGCGATGCGCTCCTGGTCGCGTGTCTGGGCCACGCGGCGCGCCACCGCGGCCTCTTCGCTCTCTTCGTCCTGCACGTCCTCGGCCTCCTGGTCGATCTCTTTCAGGCGGCGGTCGCGGCGCTCCACCAGCTGCTCGTGCTGGCGCTCGGCCCGCTGCTGCAGCTGGCGCAGCTGGGCCAATTGCTGGCGCGCCTCGTCGACCTTCAGCGACGCCCGCGTGCAGCCCTCGGCCGCCTGGCGCGTGGCTTCGGTGAGCCCCTGCAACACGTGGCCCAGCGTGACGATCTGGTCCGGCGTGAAGCTTTCGGACGCCGACAGCGCCGCGATCTTGGCGACGCAGGCCGCCTCATCGGCCTCGCAGCCTGCGTGGTGTTCCTGCGCCTGGGCCAGCGCGGCCTGCGCGGCGGCCACCTGCGCGGCCTGGTCCTGGATGCGGCGCTCCAGCTCGTCGAGCCGGCGCTGCTTCACCCACAGCAGGGTCTTCAGCGAACGCGGGTTCATCCGTTCGCCAGCGCCTGCAGCTCTCCCAGCGTCTGCTCGAAGGGCCGCAGGTCGCTGGTGGCCTGGTTCAGGAAGCCGCGGATCGCTTCGGTCTTGCGCACCGCCTCGTCGGCCAGCGCGTCGTTGCCAGGCTTGTACTCGCCCATCTGGATCAGCATCTCCATCTCGTCGTACTTGGCCATCAGCTTGCGCAGCTTGCCGTTGGCTTGGCTGTGCGCGGCCGGCACGATCTGCGACATCACGCGGCTCAGGCTGCCCAGCACGTCGATCGCGGGGTACTGGTTGCGCGCCGCGATCTTGCGCGACAGGATCATGTGGCCATCGAGGATGCCGCGCACCTCTTCGGCGATCGGGTCACTGCCGCTGTCGTCTTCGGCCAGCACGGTGTACAGCGCCGTGATCGAGCCCGTGGCACCCATGCCGGTGCGCTCGAGCAACCGCGGGATTTCGGCGAACACCGAAGGCGGGTAGCCCCGGCGTGCCGGCGATTCACCGGCCGCCAGCCCGATCTCGCGCTGCGCCCGCGCAAAGCGGGTCAGCGAATCCATCATCAGCAGCACGCACAGGCCGCGGTCGCGAAAGTACTCGGCGATCGCCGTGGCCACGTGCGCGGCCTTGGCGCGCTCGATCGACGAGCGGTCCGACGTGGCACAGACCACCACCGAGCGGGCCATGCCCTCTTTGCCCATGATGATCTCGATGAACTCGCGCACCTCGCGGCCACGTTCGCCGATCAGCGCGATCACGCTGATGTCGCACTGCGTGCCGCGCGCCAGCATGCCCATCAGCGTGCTCTTGCCGACACCGGCTGGCGCGAAGATGCCCATGCGCTGGCCTTCGCCCAGCGTGATCATGCCGTCGATCACCTTCACGCCGGTCGGCAGCGGGTGCTCGATCATCGCCCGCTCCATCGGGCTGGGCGGCATCGCGAAGACCGGCCGCCGCTCGTCGCAGGTGATCGGCGGGCCACCGTCCACCGGCTGGCCCAGGCTGTCAACCACGCGGCCGAGCAAGGCATCGCCCACCGGGATGCTCTGGATCTCGCCCAGCCCCACCACGCGCGTGTGGCCGGCGGCCACGCCCAGGATCGAGCCGAAGGGCGACAAGATCGTCTGCCCATGCGAGAAGCCGATCACCTCGGCCACCTGCAACACCGAGCCGTCGGCGGCCAGCAGGTGGCACATCTCGCCCAGCTTGGCCGCGAGCCCGCTCGCGCGCACCAGCGTGCCGACCACCTCGGTGACCTTGCCGCTGCGCCCGACGATGTCGCTGCCCTGCAGCTCCAGCGCCATCAGGTCGCCCAGGTCGTGCAGGTTCATTCGGCCACCGCCTTGCGCACCGCGCGTGCCATCGCCGAGCGCAGCGCGTCCAACTGCGTCGACAGGCTCGCGTCGACCACGCCCATGTCCGACTCGAAGATGCAGCTGCCCACCGGCAGCGCCGCGTCGACCAGCACCTCCACCGTCATGCCCATCGCCTGCAGCTCGGCCACCTCGGCCAGGCCGGTGCGTGCCGCGTCGGCATCACCCGGGCTGACGCGCAAGGTCAGCGCGGTGGCCGAGCGCGACAGCGTCTGCACGCTCTTCAACGCGCGCTGGTACAGCGCCGAGCGGTTCTCGCTGTGCACGATGCGCTCGACCGCGGTGGTCACCACATCGGCCAGCCGCTCGTGCATGCCGCGCAAGGTCTTGGCGGTGTCGACCGCGTGGCCGGCCTGGCGCTCGTGCCACTCCAGCGCGGCCTGGCGCTCGCCCTCTTGCCGCGCAGCCTCGCGCGCTTGCTCGATGCTGGCTTGCGCCTCGGCCAGCAGCGCCTCGGCCTGGGCCTGGGCCTCGTTCATCAGCCCGGCCGCGCGGGCCTGCGCATCGGCCACCGCGGCCTCGGCGCGCGCCTGCGCTTCGGCCGCGAGTGCGCTGGCCTGCATCAGCGCAGCCACCTCGGCCGCGCGCAGCACCCCGTGCTCGGCACCGAGCTCGCCGTTCGCCCCGCGCCACCAGATCAGCATGGCCACACCACCCCGGCCTCGGCCAGCATCTCGATCGCCTGGGGCACCTGGCGCTCGGCGGGCACCCCCACCGAGCCGGCCAGGCCGTCGAGCATCCGGCGCGGCAGCGACAGGCGCACCAGCTCACGCGCCAGGCCGTCGGCTGGCGGCAACGCGGCGCACCAGTCGGCCCAGCCGATGCACGCCCACACCACCGGCGACCAGTTGGCCACCGTCGAATCCACCGGCTTGCCCAGGCGGCTGACCACCATCAGCGGCTCGAAGCTCGCGGCCAGCGCGGCCCGCAGGTGGGCCCTTGCGTCACGGTCGATGCAGCAGCGCAAAACCCCCGGCCGGCGGGCGATGGCCAGCGTGCACAGCCGGCTCAGCACCTCGGTGCGCGGCAGCAGGCACAGGCGCGGCAGCGGCTCGGCCAGACGCTCCAGCGGCGGCAGCCCACCCAGGCGCTGCGCCCACAGGCGCGGCATCAGGCGGCGCACCTGCGCCGGCGCCAGCGCGTCGGCGAAGCGCCAGGTGGGCATGATTTCGTCGCGCCATTCGGCGTCGAGATCGAGGTGCAGGCCTTCAAGCCGCGTGCCCAACGCCACGGCCCATTCGGCCAGCTGCCCGGGTGTGGCGGCGGCTCGAGCCTGCATCACGCGCCACCCTCGGCCGGCACGGCCAGGCGCCGCGCCAGCGCCGGCGGCAGCCAGGCCGGGCGCTTCCAGGCGACGAAGGCCGCCCCACCGGCCAGCAAGATCAACAGCATCAGCCCGCCGGCCACCCAGGCCCAGGGTGAGCCGGCGGCCGGCGCCGCGGCGGCCGGCGCGAGCATCGCGCCAGGCACCAGCGTGATCGTCACGTTGTCGTACGACAGCCCTTCGACGCTGCGCGCCACCATGTTCTTGATCGACGGCGCGAGCTGCGGCACATCGATCTCGGGCCGGTACTTGACGAACACCGACGCGCTCGACGGCTTGACCGCCGTGGCCATCGGGTCGTTGTAGGGCAGCACGATGTGCACCTTGGCCACGATCACGCCGTCGATCTTCGACAAGGTGTTCGACAGCTCCTGCGACACACCGTGGATGAAGCGCACCCGCTCCTCGGTCGGCGTGGAGATCAGGCCTTCTTTCTTGAACATGTCGCCCAGCGACACGTACTTGTCGTTGGGCAGGCCATTGGCCCGCAGCACCGACAGCGCGTTGACCACGTCTTTCTCGTCGACCGCCACGTTCCACGACTTGCCGCCGTCGGCCGCCTTCTTCTCGGCGTCGATACCGCGCGACAGCAGCGCGGCCACCATCTCGTTCGCCTCTGCCTCGGTGCGCTTGGTGTAGAGATCGGTCTTGCAGCCGGCCAGCACGACCAGCAGCGCCAGGCAGCACAGGCAGCGCGCCAGGGTCGAGGCGTTCATGTCACTGGTTCTTCATCAGGGTCTGCAGGCCGTTCTTGCTGCTCTGCGCCACCGAGGTGCAGGCGGTGAACTGCAGCCCCTGCGTGGCGACCTGCAGGTTCAGCTCGATCTGGCGCGTGGTCAGCGTCTGCAGGTCCATCGTCGGCGCCTCGGCGACGAAGCGCTGCATGTCGGCCACCACATGGCGCGAGGCCTCGTCGAGCGACTCGATCGTGCGTGCCATCGGCGTCTGGTGCTGCTGGGCCGGCGCTTGTGTGGCCGCCATGTCCGGCGGCGAGGTCTGCGCCATCAGCTGTTCGAAGCGCTGGGCCTGGGCGCTCAGGTCGGGCGTCGGCGTCGCGGCCTGGCGCAGCACCTCGTGCGCGGCAATCGGCTGGATCGGGTCGGTCATCACGGGCTCCTGGTTGGCGTCGCGAGGCTTGCTGAGTCAACGACAGGGCGCTCTCAGGCCCGCATGTAAACGGTGTGCGACAAGTCGATCGGCATCGACATCGGCAGTGCGTCGACGCTCGGCGTGTTGCCCTCTTCCGGGTTCAGCAGCGTGCGCACCAGGTCGAGCGCCTCCGGGCTCTTGGAGCTGTGCAGCACGTCGTTGGCGGTGTCTTTCCAGCCGGCCTCGCCGGTGACCCACTGGCAATACGCCAGGAAAGCCTTGGCCATGCTCCATTCGGGCGCGACGGTGTCCAGGTTGCGCAGCGTGCGCATCGCGTCTTCCCAGTAGCCCCGCTGCATCGCGATCCAGGCCTCGAACGTGTCGAGTTCGGCCATCTTGGGCCGCAGCGCGCGCACGCAGGTGAGCAAGGCCTCGGCATCGTCGAGGCGGCCACGGTCGATGGCCAGGCTGATCAGGCCGACGAGGCCCGACACAAATTCTTTTCGTTGCAACGAGGTTTCGATCATGGTGGCTCCGTGCGCAGGGGGTGGGATCCCACCGCGCGCCAGCGGCACGCGGTGGGTGGCAGGCGCGAGGGTCAGCGCGCCAGCGTCTTCTCCAGGTCTTTCATGCTGAACTTCTGGTCACCGCGTTGGTCCATGCGGCCCTTGGCGATCTGCTCGGCGTTGTCCGCCGCGAAGTTCAGCGCCGTGTCGGACGCGAACTTCTGGCAGGCTTGCTGCAGCTGCGGCGAAGCCGGGCTGCCGTTGGGCATCAGGCCGGTGGTGGCGACGTTCTTCACGGTGTCCAGATCGATCAGGCCATCTTTCGACAGCGCCTTGAAGTTGTCCTTCAAGGTCTGAACGGTGTTGTGCTGATCGCCGGACAGGCCCTGCTTCTGCAGCGAGGCCGAGAGGTCGCCGATACCGACGGTGCCGTCGGCCTTGCCGTGCATGCCACCGAAGCCGTGCTTCTTCAAGAAGTTGTCCGCGTCCGCGGTGTCCGGCTTCAGGTTCGGGTTGGCCTGCATCTGCCGGCATGCCTGCTGGAATTCGGGCGTGAAGTCCTTGGGGTTCATGCCCTTCGGGCAGATGCCCTTGGCCGCATCCTCGAAGTCCTGGTTGGTCATCTTGGTCATGCCCGAGTTCTGCATGCCCTTGAGCAGCGCAGACTGGCATTCGCCGGCGGTCATCGGGCCGCCGAAGCCACCCGTCGAGCCGCCGATCGAGCCGGGCTGGCCGGTCTGGCCCATCGGATTGGTCGCCAGCTGGCTGGCCGCACCCAGCGCGCCGCCGAGGCTTTCAATGGCGTTCGTCAGGCCCTGCAGCACCTGGCCGCTGGCACCTTGCGCGGCCGCCTGGCCGAGACCGCTGATGGCCTGGTTCAGGCCGGCCATGCCTTGCGCCAGGCCGCCCATCATCTGGCCGGGCATGCCCAACGGACTCATTTGACCCAGGCCACCGAGCGCCTGTTGGATGCCTTGCGTCAAACCGCCCAGGCCTTGCGCCAGGCCGCCGAGCGCCTGGGTCAGACCCGCCAGCGGAGCGCCGGGCCCTTGGCCCAGGGCGCCGAGGGCCTGGGCCACGCCCTGGCCGGCCGCGCTCAGTGCGCCGCCCAGCGGGTTCTTCATCAAGCCCTCCAGCGGCTGCAGCATCTGCTGCAGCCCTTGAAGAGCCTGTGAAATGCCTTGCAGAGCCTTCTGAATGCCGCCCAGGGGCGAGCTTTCGATGGCCTGCATGGCGAGATTCAATGGATTGATGCCAATGCTCATGATGTTCACTCTGTCGAGTTGGTGATTCGATGGCGCGACCCGCCGGGCGTGGTGATAGCCCCCGAGGCGAGGTTCACACGAGCCCCTTGACGCTGTCGCCCGCGGCCTTGAACTTCTTGCCCAAGGCTTCGGACATCGCGGCTTCCTGGCTCATGCGTCCCATCGCAAGGTTGTTTCGCATGGCCTGCTTGCTCTGCACCTCGATCTGATCCATCAGCGCCTGCGCCGAGGCAGACGCACCGGCAGATTCCGCGGTGCCAGGCGCCGCTGCCGAGTACGACATGGACTTCTCCTCGCACGGCACCCGTGTGCCAACTGGTTCGGGATCGAGCGCGCCGATCCGAAGGCCGGCGTGCTCTTGACCCGGCGTCTTAGACCAGGCCCTTGACGCTGTCGCCCGCGGCCTTGAACTTCTTGCCCAAGGCTTCGGACATCGCCGCTTCCTGGCTCATGCGGCCCATCGCCAGGTTGTTCTTCATCTGCTGCGCGTTCTGGGCTTCCATTTGGCCCATCATCGCGTCCATCGATGCCGACGAACCTGCGGATTGCGCACCGGTCGTTGCTACTGGATCTGCCATGACTCTCTCCTTGATTTGGAAGTTGCCTTCCGTTGAGAACGCCGATCAACGGCGTCTTGAAACCAGCGGGACAACCCATTCGCCCCGCCGATCTGGTGACGGTCGCTACTGCTGCAGCGTCGCCGCGTAGTCCTTCACGCCGTTCGCGGCCTCTCGCACGCGCTGGTCCGAGCTGGTGGCGAGCACTTCGTCGAGGATCGGCTTCCAGCGCTCGTCGCGCGCCAGCGCGAAGGCGGTTGCCAACGCGACCTTCGTGCCTTCGTCGTCCGGGTGGGCCTCCAGGTGCCGGCCCAGCATGTCGGCCGCGTACTGCGCATCACCGCCGATGCCCTGCGCGATCGCGCGGCAGACGCGAAACGGCGTCGGGTCGTCGAGCGTGAGCTCGACCGCCGAGCTGACCGTGTCGGCCTCTTCACGCACCCGGTAGACGGCCCCCAGCAGGCCCACGGCCATCAGGTTGCGGTAGACCAGCGGGTAGGACGGCGTGGCGTCTTGTGCGTCCATCATGAGCGCTTCCCCTTGCGAGTGGTCAGGCCGGCAGCGAGGCCGAGTGGATCGATTCCCAGACGTGGCGCACGATGCGCTGCGAGGCCCGGAACCCCTCGACCAGCTGCGAGGTCAGCTGGCGCTCGGCGTCGGGCAACGGCGTCTGCAGGTGCTTTTCGCTCGACTGGGCCGCGTCGTCGAAGTAGCCGAGCATCGCGCGCGTGCGCTCGCCGCTCAGGTCGTCGGTCAGCGTCTTCTCGATGTGGGCGAGGTCAGCGAACACCGTCTGCTCGAGGGGGTTGGTCATCAGGTTCTCCGTCGGAGGTCGGGTGAGATGGAGACAGGCCACCACCGGACGGCAGCGCGCCGTCTTCAGCAGGGGTCTGCAGCGAAAGGTGCTTCGTGCCGTCGGCCGTCTGCACGTACTGGAGATCGTCGCCATGCCACATGGCGCCGACGCGGGCATGGCCGGCGGGCAAGGCCTCGGCCACATCGACATCGATGCGCGCAACCAAGGGCCCCACGTCGGCCGCGATGCGTGCCACGTCTTCGCGCAGGCGGATCGTGTCGACGGTCTGGCCCTGCACCTTGAACACGCCCTGGCCGCTGTAGGTCACGGCCACGCCGGGGTTGTTCAACGCATCCGATATCTGGCGCGCCACGTCGCTGGCCGCGGCATAGCGGTGCAGCAGCACGTCTTCACCAAAGGGCTGCAGCGCTGCGCGCACGCGGGCAACCTGGGTGCTGTCCGGCAGCAACCCCTCGACGACGACGCGGCGGTCGACCTGGCGCGCCTGCAGCTCGGCCACGCCGGCGCTGCGCAATGCCTGCTGCACACGCTCCATCGGGCTGGGCGGGGCCATCGTGGCCGAGGTGGCCGTCTGGCCCGAGACCACGGCCGCCAGGCCGCCGACCAGCATCACCGCGGCGCCGAGCGCGCCCCAGGTGAGCCGCGCGGTCGGCCGCAGCGCGCCGCGGCCGCGGGCCGAGCCGCGCATCCAGGCGGCCATCAGGTCCACGTCGCTCGGCCAGGCGCCATCGGCCGGGCCGGCGCAGATCACCACATCGCCGAAGCGCCGGGGCACGAAGTCTTCCAGCACGCCCAAGTGCCGGTGGGGTGCCCCTTCGTCTCGGTGGTGAAGCGCCAGTTGCACGTGGGTCCCTTTGTCCTCGACCGCCAGCGTCAGCGGTGTGTCGTCCCAGTCGGTGAGTTGGATGTCGGCCTGCTCGTCGCCCGCGATGCGGTACTCGGAACGCTTCAACACTAACTGCGCCCCTGCGTGCACACCGGTGAGGATGCGAAGCTGTTTCATGGCGTGCGAATCACGGCGCCGGTGAAGAGGCCGGCACGTCCGGCGGTGCCTCGCGCGGCGCGAGCGGCACTGCGGAGGCCGGCACCGCAGACGCCGGCACCGCGGGCGCGGCCACCTGCTCACGCACCAGGCGCGGCGAGATCAGGAACAGGCGCTCGGTCTGCCCTGCCGTGTCGTTGCGGTGGCGAAACAGCGCGCCCAGCAACGGGATTCGGCCCAGGCCCTGCACCTCGTCCAGCTGCGACGACTGGGTGGTCGTGGTGATGCCGCCGATCAGCAGGCTCTCGCCCTCGCCCACGTGGGCCTCGGTCATGATCTCGGTGCGCTTGACGACCGGGATGTTGTCGACGCTGGTCTGCTCGAAGTTGCCGTCTTCGATGTAGAGCGAGAGCTTGATGCGCTCGGCCACGCCGCCGCCGGCCTCGGGCACCGAGGTGATCTGCGGGGTGACCTGCAGCAGCGTGCCGGCCTCGACCTGGAACAGGTTGGCCTCCAGGTTGCCCGCCACGCGGATGGTGGCCACACGCTTCTCGCGCATCACCGCCGGCCGGTTGGCCACGCCCAGCACCTTGGGCTTGGCGATCACCTTGGCCTTGCCCTGCGCGCCGAGCGCGTCCACACGCGCCATCAGCTCGCGCCCCGCATCGGCCCACAGCGTGCTGATGTTGAAGGTGCTGGTCGGCTTGCCCGTCGGCTGCGTCACCGAGACGCTGCCGCGCGAGCCCTTGACGCTCCAGTCGATGCCCAGCGAGTCGATGCTGTCGCTGCTGACATCGATGATCGTGGCTTCGAGCTCGACCAGCACCGGCTGCACATCGAGCCGGTGGATCAGTTCGACATATTCGGCCATGCGCTGGGGCCGGCCAAGGATCACGATCGAGTTGGTGCCTTCGTCGGCGATGAACACCGGCGCCGCGTCCTCGTCGATCGGGCTCTGCAGCCCGCGGCCGCCGCCCGGTGCCTTGGGCGCCGGCTTGGCCCCGGCCGACTCTTGCGGCTTGCGGTTCAGCACGTCGGCCAGCCGGTTGTCGGCGCCGATCACGCCCTGCAACGCGCGCAGTTTCTCGGGCTGAACGTCCGTCAGTGCCGGGGCGTCGAGCTCGGTGTTGCTGGCGTTCGCACCGGCCGCATAGAGCGAGGTCATGATCGACGCGAGGCCGCGGATGCGGGCCTGGCCCAGGCTGCGGTCGCCGGCCGAGGCAAAGCGCAGCGGCACCACGCGCACCGTCTTGCGGTTGCGCTCCATCGCGCCGACATCGAGCGACTCGATCGCCGCGCCCACCAGCTCGACATGGCGCGGCGGTCCGTAGACCAGCAAGGTGCTCTCGGCCGCGTTGAAGCGCAGCGGGTAGCGGCGGTCGCCAATCTGCAGCGAGTTCAGCAAGTCGGTGACCTGCTCGCGCCGGAAGCCCTTCAGGCGGAACAGCCGGCTCTGCACACTGCCGGCGGGGTAGAAGTACAGCGCCGTGCCGTCGTGGTACCAGATGACGCCGTAGGTGCGCGTCATCGCGTCGAGAAACTTCTCGGGCGTGGTGTCGAAGTTCGCCTGCACGCTGCCTTCGATGCCATCGGCAATCACCGCGGGCAGGCCCTGGCTCGACGCGAAATCGAGCAGCACCTCGGTCACGCGCTTGCCTTCGGCGCGGTAGACGAAGCGCGACACGCGCCACAGGGCGCCGGCCTTCGCCGCGGGCTTGGCGACCACGGTGGCCGGGCGCGGCAACGCCGCATCGTTGGACGGCTCGGCGGCATGCGCCGCGATGCCGCAGCCGGCGGCCAAAACCCAGGCGCCGATCAGGCGGGATGACGAAGCGAAAGACACGGCAACGACCTCGGCGACGCTTACTCCTCGTCCTTGACCGATTGCTTGATCGCGTCGGTCATCTTGGTCATCGACTTGCTCATCGCCTGCTGGCTCGCCTGCATGCGCATCATCATGTTCTGGCCCAGGAGCATCTCGAACTTCTGCTCGACGGCGGAGTTGTCGGCTGCGGCGGTCGGAGCAACAGGCGACGTGGACGAAGCGATCGGGGTGGTCATCGTGCGTTCCCGTGGTTGGTTGGGCTGAGTGCGGACCTTACGGAGCGCGGCCACGGCGGCCCCGGCGTGGGCCGAAGCCATCGGCGCGCATGCGAAGTGCCGATCCACACGCGATCCACACGCAGGCGAAACGGGCGCGCCGTTCGGATCGCCGTTGCGGCCTTCGCAATCGCGGCGGCAACCGCGGCCACGGCTGCCTAGAGTCGCCCGCTTCGAATCACCCTGGAGCCCATCGCATGCGAGGTCGCATCGCGGCTGCATCTGCCCGCTGGTTGGTCGGCATCGGCCTGGCGGCGGCATGGCCCACCATCGCGTTGGCCGACAGCGCGCTGCGCTTCAAGTGCACGCTGATCGACGGCAGCGTGCACCTGCTGATCGAGGACCTGGCGCTGCGCCACCCCGGCATGGTCACGGCCTGCGAGCCGGTGCAGGTGCCGATCGCGCCAACGCCTGCGCCGGCAGGCGATGCGCGCGGGCGCGCGGGCTTGTCCGAGCGGCTGGCCGCGCTGGTGACGACGGTGGTCAATGCGCGTGGCTCGAGCGCCGCGGCACCGCCCGCCTCGATGCCCAGCGCGCTGGCCGCGCTGGTGCAGGCCGCCAGCTCGCGCTACCGGCTCGACGCCGCGCTGGTCTCGGCGCTGATCTTCGTCGAGTCTCGCTACCGGCCCGATGCGCGCTCGCCCAAGGGCGCGCTCGGCCTGATGCAGCTGATGCCCGACACCGCGGCGCGCTACGGCGTCACCACCGAGCGCGAGCTGCTCGACCCGAGCACGAATGTGGATGTCGGCGTGCGCCACCTGCAGAGCCTGCACGAGCTGTACGGCGGCCGCGTGGACCTGATGCTCGCGGCCTACAACGCCGGCGAAGGCGCGGTGCGCAAACATGGCAACCGCGTGCCGCCCTACCCCGAAACCGAGGCCTATGTGCAGCAGATCATCGCGATGAGCCGAAGCCGCCGAGACCCCTGACACCCCACTGCTGGCATCGCCCGATCGCCACGCGCCGACCCACGGACCACGCCAGCCGCCGAGGTCTGCAACGCCATTCCCATAAAGGAAAATAAATGAAACGTAAAGGACTTGAAAGAGCACGTTCAGGATAGTCTGACCTGAAGAAACCGCTTTCCTAAGGCCAGAACCGTGAACATCGCTCTGCTCTGCCAATCACGCCCGCTCGAGATCTTTGCCGCCTCGGCCCTGCGCGAAGCCGGCCTCGAGATCTCGTCTTACCACCACCTGTCGGCGCTGCTGTCGTCGATGCGGCAGCAAGAGCCCGGCGCCGTGCTGCTGCAAGACGACCACGAGCACGTGCCCGACTGCCTGGCCGCGCTGCGCATGCACGGCACGCACCCGTTGCCCGTGATCGTCGTGGGCCTCGGTGACTCGGTCAGCATCTCGCGCGCGCTGCAGATGGGCGCCGACGACTATGCGGCGATCCGCGAAGGCGGCGACTCGCTGGTGCACCGAATCCGCGGTCGCATCGCCTCGCGCCAGTCGCGGCCCAACCCCACCTCGCTGCGCGCCGGCCCCTATGTGCTGCACGCGCCCACGCAAAGCATGTCGCTGCACGATGGTGAGGTGAGCCTGACCTCGCGCGAATTCGCGCTCGCCTGGGCCTTGTTCGAAAACCTCGGCCGCGTCGTCAGCATGAAGACGCTATCAACCGAGATCTGGGGCCGCTCCAGCGACATCGGCAAACGCACGATCGAGCAGCATGTCTACAAGCTGCGGCGCAAGCTCGGCAAAGACGGCCCCGGCCGCAAGAACGTGCCGAAGATCCAGACGGTCTACGGCGTGGGCTACCGCCTGCACATCTGAGTCGCCCCCGCGCGCTCAGGGCGCCGGCGGCAGCAAGGCCCGGCTGTCGGTCGCCATGCGCTGCATCGCGCGCAGCATCGTCACGGCCTGAGCCGCGCTGTCGCGCTCGACCTCGAACACATGCTGCAGCACCAGCGAGCGGCTGTCGAGATCGAGGCCGAACACCGGCATCGCCGGGCCGCACAGCAGCAGCTGCGTCTGCAGCACCGCTTCGAGCGTCGGCGCGGCCTCGCCCGGCGCACCGATCGGGCCCACGATCGCCAGCGCGGCCAGCTGCGTGTCGCCACCGGTCAAGGTGCGCATCCATGTGACCGGCACCTCGCCGATCAGCAGGCTGGCCTGGTCGATGCAGCGCTGCTGCTCGGGCGCGTTCAGGCCCAGCTCGGCGGCCACGGCGCGCAGCCACGGTTGCGCCCGATCCGGAATGCAAGACGAAGACATCGGCTGCTCCACTTTCAGGGCTGGCGTGCGCGGTGGCTGCGCACGCCGTCGTTGAGCTGGTAGCTCTTCACCGTCAGGGCCAGCAGGCTGCCCAGCAGCACCCCGGCGCACAGCGCATTGACGGTGGCCTGCACGGCGTACTGGCCGCCCGGCGGCGTGCCGGCCTCGCGCATCTTCGGCGCCAGAGCCTGCATCACGCCCATCGCCAGCAGCGACGGCAGCATCATGTTGAACACCCGCGCGTCGACGCGCTCGGCCTGGCGGCCCAGCTCGTTCGGTGCCAGCGGGTTGCGCGATTCAAGGTGGATGTGCGTCACGTGCGACGGGTCCGCCTGCTGCATGCGGCGCGCCGATGCGTTGTCGACCAGGTGGTCCTCGACCGACGAGGTCAGCATGTTGGCCACACCGGCGATCAGGCCCGCGGCCACCGCCAGGCCGCGGTCGGCGTTCCACGCGGCCTGGCCGCCCAGCACCGTCTGCTGCAGCATCTGCGCGCCGAACTCGACCGCGCCGGCGGCGGCGCCGAAGCCCAGCCGCATCGTCGGCGTGATGTCCTGGCCGCGCAGGTTGCGGCCTTCGAGCGGCTGCGGCACCGCGGGGTCGCTGTTGCCCACGTGCACCGTGTTGACGGTGGGGCGAAAGAACTCGCGCAGTTGCGACACCAGGTGCGCCCGCAGCTGGATCGCCGCCGCGGCTTGCGCCACGGGCTTGAGCTCGGGCCGCGCCATCGACAGCACGGTCAGGCTCAACGCGGCCACGTCACCGCCGGCAATGCCCAGGCTTTGCACTGCCTGCCAGCCGCGGCGCGGCAGGTTGTTGGCGGTGTCGAGGCCGTGCCCCGCGAAGGCACGGTTGGCCACCTGCGGCGCCGACTCGCTGTGAAGCTGCGACAACACACGCCGCGCCAGCGACCACGCCAGCACGCCGGCCTGCACGCCGGCGGCCACCTGCGGGTGCGTCACCACGGCGCGCGCCAGCTCAGGCGCCACGCTGCCCTGCACCACCGTGCGCACCACCGCCACCGGCCCGAAGTGGCGAGCGTTCTGCATCGCGAAGAACGCCGCCGCCGAAGCCTGCCGCGGCGCGTGTGCAAGCTGCATCGCCTCGATGTCGTGCGCGGCATACGAGGTGGCGGTGGGCGAGCCCGGCGACGGTGGCGTCTGCGGCTCGATGGCTTCGGGCTGACCCGCCGATGGAACGGGCCCGGGGCTGCCGGCGCGAACCGGCAGCGACGGCAACGACTGCCGCCGCGGCGGCGCCACCGTGTCGGCCGCCGCGCGCGGCGTGCCGGCGTCCAGGCTCATTCGCCGCGGATTCAGCGGCAGCGTGCTGTCCAGGCGCCGAGCCATGGGCGGGCTGATGGACGGGCTGGTGGGCAGCGGCGTGCCCGCCTCGGGCGTTGCCAGGCTGGCCGGGCCGCGCGCGGCGAGCGCACCGGGGGCGATGGGGGTCGTTGGGGGCATGGGTCACCTCGTGGTCGACCCACTGTCGGGCGAGGCTGTGACGAGTGCGTGACCCGGCGCGTGGCCGGCCGCGCGCGCTTCGCCTGCGTGCTCAGCGCTTCGCTGCGGCCGCGAACGCCAGGTTGGCCGGCACACCCGACGCCAACGCACCCGGCGGCCCCTGCGCGCCCAGGGTCAACGACAGCAGCTCGAACAGATCGCGCGAGAAGCCCTGCACCTGCACGCCGGCGGCCGGTGCGTCGACGAGATAGCGGTCGAGCGCTTCGCGCAGGTCGCTGATCTCGGGCGCGAATTGCTCCAGGCAACGCGCGTCGGGCTGGACCTTCAGCACCCGCGAGGCCAGCTCGAACAGCGACCGCACCGCCTCGGCATGCCGATCGTGGCCGGTGTCGAGCTCACCGGATTCTTCTTGCAGGCGCTGTGCATAGGCGCGCGTGCTTTCGAGCAGGTGGTAGCGCGGCGGCTCGCCCGGGTCGACCAGCACCAGCGACTGGTCGACCAGGCCTTCGAGCGCGTCGGCAATGCCCCAGGCTTCCAGCTGATCATCGGCCAGCATGCCGATGGCCTGCTCGAGCGTGAAACCGGCCTCGAACGACGCGAGCCGCCGAAAAACGCGCCTCTCGGTGTCGTTGAGCAGGGCGTGGCTGAGGTCCATCGACGCGCGCAGCGAGCGGTGCCGCGGCAGGCCGGCGCTCATGCCGCGCGTGAGCAGGCGAAACCGGTCACCGAGGCATTCGCACAGATGGTCGACACCGAACATCGGCAAGCGCCCGGCCGCCAGTTGAATGGCATGCGGCAGGCCGTCGAGCCGGCGGCAGATGTCGATCACCGGCCCGGCGTTGTGCGGGCCGAGCTCGAAGTGCTGGTCCTGCGCGCGGGCCTGGTCCACGAACAGGGCCACGGCGCCGTGCGCCAGGGCCTCGCGCCAATCGGCCCCCGGCGCGGGCACCGACAGCGGCGGCGGGCGAAACACCCGCTCGCCCGACACCCGCAGCACCTTGCGGCTCGTGACCAGCAGCGCGACACGCTCGGTGCTTTCGAGCACCGCGTGGGCGAAAGCCGCGACCTCGCCCGCATCGACCTCGGCGTTGTCGATCACCAGCAGGGCCTCGCGCTCGCGCAGCAGGTCGAGCACGGTCGATGGCTCGGCCGCCGTGTCGAGCCCCAGCGCTGCCGCCACCGCGGCCAGCACGTTCGTCGGCCCCTCGTCACGGCCCAGGCCGACCCACACGGCGCCGTCGCGCAGCCGCTGCCGCGCGTCGTGCGCGCAGGCCAGCGCGAGTGTCGATTTGCCGAGCCCGGGCGAGCCGGTCACCGTCACCAGGCGGTGCTCGGCCACGCGCGCCAGCAAGGCCTGCAGATCGTCGGCCCGGCCGTGCATCGGCTGCGGCACACGCGGCAGGTCGCGCGGCCGAAAGCCCGTGGGTGCTGCCACCGCCGCCGGCGGCGCGCAGGCCGGCGCAGGCTCGACCTGCACCGGCAACGCGAAGCGGTAGCCACGGCCGGCGACGGTGTCGATCGCATCGCGGCCCAACAGCCGGCGCAGCCCCGAGACATGCACCGCCACGTTGTTCTCTTCGACGTTCTGACCCGGCCAGACGCCCGTCAGCAATTCGTCCTTGCTGACCACTTCACCTTCACGCTGGACCAGCATCGCCAGCAGATCGACCTGGCGAGCGCTCAGCCGAACCGGCTGCGTGCCATTGCGCAGCACGCGGTCGACCAGATCCAGCTCATAGGCACCAAAGCCAATTCGCCCAGACACTTCATTCGCCCCAACTCAGCGGACCTCGAAAGCCCGTCAGCCCTCCTCGACGAGATCCTGTTTTCCTGCGCATCGTGGCGTTGGAAATTTCTTGTGCCGAGATATGCAGACGGCGCCAACGCACGTCGCATCTCGGTCGCGCAAGCTTATCCCTGTGCTTGCCTTGCGGGGTGAGAGTCTAGGCATCGGCCATGACAAAAGTTGAGGGGCTGCACACCACCCCACTGTCAGGCATTTGCAAGACAGTATCGATAAAGGACAGTGCCGTATCTGCCTTGCTTCGCTTGCGTGTTATTCGAAAGCGAAAGCCTCAGGCAACGCCCTCACGGCACACCTTCGCCCAGCCCGTAGTTCCAGCGCAATTCGCAGCCGGCGGCAATGTCTTCGCTGGCGCGAAAGGCGCGGATGCGCGCCTGCCAGCCATGGCGCAGCACCACGCGATAAGTGGCCGCGGTGACGTTGTAGCCGTCGGGCGGATGGCCGGTCACCTCGCCGCTCGCATCGGTCTCGAACAAGGTGTTCATCAACGACATGATGTTCTCGCCATTGATCGACACCTGGCCCAGCACATCGGACGCCGCCATCAGGTAGCGGTCGTCCTGCAGCACAAAGAGGTCGACCTCGTCGAGCAACTGGCCGCCGTAGACACCCAGGCAGGTGCCGGCCGGGATCGCCCGGCGTGCGAACAGGCCCCATTGGCCGATCAGCGCCTGCTCACCCGGGCGGCGCAGGTCAGCCTCGGTGACACGCCTGGGCACCAGCCACCGCAGGCTCGCGGCGGCGCGGGCCCGGCGGCTGGCGCGTGGGCAGGTGAACGGCTCGACATCGGCATAACCCGACGAGTCGCCGACCACCTCGACGAGGCGAACCTCGCCGTGGTCGGCATCGCGAAACGGGTACACGCCGCAGGCCTCGATGCGAAAGGCCGGCCGCGCCACGCGCGCACGCTCTCGAAAGCGAAAGCGGCGCAGCATCGACAACCAGCGGTCGGTGCCGTGGCGCACCAGCTCGAGCTGCCCCGCGCGCTCGGCCACGTTCGACGCGTCGACCTCGCCCTCGTCCATCGCCGACAGGATGCGCTGCCGGCTGTCCAGCAGGTGCGCCATCAGCGCGCGGCGGCGCGCGGCCGCATCGGCCAGGGCCTCGGCCGCGGCCCAGCCATCGTCCAAGTAGTCGTCGAGTGCGTCCCACTGCGCTGCCTGGCCCCCGCAGCGCCAGGCCGCCGCGCCCAGGCCGGCCGGCTCGCCGCCAGCGTCACGCACGGCTCGGGCGAGGCCAGGCCTCGGCAAGCAGGTGGGCGGGCGGCAATGAGGTGCGCATCGGTGGGCGGTGTGGGGTGCCCCAGACTCGCACGGCAAACGTTTCCATGCGCTCGCCCACGCGAAGGCGCCGACGGGCAACCGAACAGGCACTGACAACTGCCGCCTTCAGTGCCACCGTCAGTGCCACCTTATGTGGCAGCGTGATGACAAGCACGGCAAATCAAGCGCTTGGCGACCTTGCGCTTGGCTTGTCCACAGCCTTGTCCCCCGTCTACGGGGACAACTGCGCCGCCGGGCAAACACCGTTCCCGCGGGCTTTCGCGGCAGACCCCACCACAAGCCGATTTCCCACGCCGGCAGCGGGGTTGCCGATGCGGTCGCCATGCGAAGCGCCCAGAATTCGAGGCTCACATCGGCAGGCCCCAACGCGAGGGTCGCCACCTACATCAGCGTCGTCGGGAGTTGTGCATGAGTGTGCCTTGCAGGCCGGATTGCCGGCGTGTCTTGATCGTCAACGACAACATCGAGTGGGCCCATTCACTGGCCGATCTCGTCGAGGCCCTCGGCCATCTCTGCTGGCTGGCGAGCGACGGTTATTCGGCGATCCAGCGCACCGACGAGTTGAAGCCCGATGTCGTGCTGCTCGCGCTCGACCTGCCGATGATGTGTGGCTTCGAGGTCTGCCAACGGCTGCGCATGAAGCACTTGGGCCGGCCGATGAAGATCATCGCGATGGCCACCTGTGGCGACGACGCCGAGCGCGAAGAGGCGATCAGCTGCGGCTTCGATGCGCTGCTGGTGCAACCCATCGTCTTGCGCACGCTGGCCGAGGCGCTGCGCCCGGCCGGGGCGAGCGCGCCCGCGCTGCATGCGGTGGGCGAGCCGGGCCTCTCGGCCACCGCCCGCCTGCGCGAAGCCGAGCGCCCCGCCGGCCACTGAGCCACGCGCCGTCGGCGGCGGCCCGGGCACTGCGTTTGCCCTGAACGCCGTCATGCAACCTCCCGCAGTCAATCAGATGGCCCCGGCCGTCGGGCGGCCGGCCGGCCCCGGCCCCGGACCATCCGCCACCAGCGGCACGCCAGCGTGCGCCCCGGGCTCGGCGCCGCGCCCCCACTCGGCGATCGTCGCCACCTTCGACCGTTTCGCGTCGCAGGTGACACGCTGGGCCGGCTCGCCGGTGGCGTTTGCCATCGCCTTCCTGAGCATCGCCGTCTGGGCCAGCGTCGGCCGGCTGTTCGACTTCTCCGAGAACTGGCAGCTGGTCATCAACACCGGCACGACGATCGTCACCTTCCTGATGGTGTTCCTGATCCAGCAGAGCCAGAACAAGGACAGCGTTGCGCTGCACCTGAAGATCAACGAGCTGCTGGCGGCCAACCAGCGGGCCAGCAACCGCATGATCGGCATCGAGGGCCTGGACGAGCAGGACCTACGCGACCTCGCGGCCTTCTATCAACAGCTGGCCGAGCGGGTGGGCACGCGGCAGGACGACCGCACGGCCCACTCGATCGACGACGACGCGTCGCCAGCCTGAGGCAACGCTGACCATCAAACCAGGGCGCGCAGCCTCCCGGGACTCATTCAACGTCGCCCTAACCGGCCTGCGCGGGCGGCGCGAAACGCGCCAGCGCGTGGCTCGTCATGCCCTTGGCCAGCTCTTCTTCGCCGAAGAACACCGAGCCGATGCCCTCTTGTCGCAGCAGCGCCGACTCTTCCTCGTTGTGCGTGCGCAGCAGGATCTCGATCGTCGGGTTGAGCGCGCGGGCGGTCTCGGCCATCTGGCGGACGTTGAGCG
This sequence comes from Ideonella sp., assembly GCF_041914305.1. Classification (NCBI taxonomy): domain Bacteria; kingdom Pseudomonadati; phylum Pseudomonadota; class Betaproteobacteria; order Burkholderiales; family Sphaerotilaceae; genus Ideonella; species Ideonella sp. Next base: position 30,479 of record NZ_JAYSDQ010000017.1, on the reverse strand, counting down.
TGTCGGGCGTGGCGACCACCAGCATCGCCGCGTCGGCAATGTGGGCCTGGATCAGCACCGCCGGGTCGGCCGCGTTGCCCGACACCGCCGCGATGCCGTTCTTGCGCAGCGCTTCGACCAGCTCGCGGTTCTCTTCTGCCACCACGTAGGGGATGCCGCGCTCGTCCAGCGCCTTGGCGATGCGCCGGCCCACGCGGCCATAGCCCACCAGCACCACCTGGCCTTCGAGGTACCGGCGCTCGGTGCTCATCGGCAGCTCGGCATACGGGTCTTCGCGCCGCTCCAGCGCGCGGGCGCGGGCCGAGTGCCGCAGCACCCAGCGGCGTACCGGCTCGACCGCGGCGAAGACGAAAGAGTTCATCGCGATCGAGATCAGCACCCCGGCCAGGATCAGGCTCATGCCCTGGGCCGGCAGCAGCCCGAGCGACAGGCCCAGGCCGGCCAGGATGATCGAGAACTCGCCCACCTGCCCCAGGCCCGCGGCCACCGACAGCGCCGTGTTCAGCGGGTAGCGCAGCGCCAGCACCAGCAGCATCGAGACCAGCGCATTGCCGCCGATGACCACCGCGATCACGCAGGCCAGGCGGCCCGGCTGCTCGACGACGATCATCGGGTCGAACACCATGCCCACCGAGACGAAGAACAGCACCGAGAAGGCGTCGCGCAGGGGCAGCGACTCTTCGGCCGCGCGGTGGCTGTACTGCGACTCGCGCATCACCGTGCCGGCAAAGAAGGCGCCGAGCGCGAACGACACGCTGAACAGCGCAGACGCGCCAAACGCGATGCCGATTGCGGTGGCGATCACCGCCAGCGTGAACAGCTCGCGCGAGCCGGTGCGCGCCACCTGCCACAGCAGCCACGGCAACAACCGGCGGCCAACGACGAGCATCAGCGCGATGAAGGCCGACACCTGCAGCAAGGTCTGCCCGATGGCCAGCCACAGCGATGGCGTGCCGGCCGCCACCGCTGTCTTGCTGCCCAGTGCGCCGGCCAGCGGCGGCAGCAGCACCAGCACCAGCACGGTGACCAGGTCCTGCACCACCAGCCAGCCCACCGCGATGCGGCCGTTCAAGGTGCTCAGCAGGTTGCGCGACTCGAGCGACTTCAGCAGCACCACCGTGCTGGCGCAGGCCAGCGCCAGGCCGAAGACCAACGCGCCGCCGGCGCTCCAGCCCCACCAGCGCCCGAGCGCGAAGCCGAGCGCGGTCGTCACGCCCATCTGCACCACCGCACCGGGCACCGCCACGCGCCGCACCGCCAGCAGGTCGGCGGGCGAGAAGTGCAGCCCGACGCCGAACATCAGCAGCATCACGCCGATTTCGGACAGCTGCGAGGCGATCTGCGTGTCGGCCACGAAGCCCGGCGTGGCCGGCCCGATCACGATGCCCGCCACCAGGTAGCCGACCAGGGCCGGCATCTTGGCCAGCTCGGCCAGAAAGCCCAGCAGCAACGCGCCGCCAAAGGCCGCTGCCACCGTGGTGATGAGGGAGATGCTGTGATCCATGGGTACCGCTGGGGAAATCTGACAAGGTCGGCGGTGGCCACGGACCGGCAGGCAGCTAACCACACCCATCCACAGACACCGAACCACCCGATGATAGGTGGCACCCTGCCACGCGCCGCGGTGTAAGCCGACGGTCCGCCTGTTGGCTCAGCCTCTCAGTGCAGATACTGCACGGCCGAGTTGAACAGGTAGAGCGCCAGCAGCGCCAGGCTCGCCCAGCTGGCCGTACGCCACACCCGGTAGATCGGCCGCTGCACCAGTGCCACGATGACCACGGCGCTCATGGCGCAGGCAATGAGCGCCGTCGCGCCATGCAGCGGCGACAAGTCGGCATAGATCGGCCCGCGAAGGTAGGCGAAGTCGTCCAGCGCGAGGATCAGCACGTCGAACAGGTTGCTGCCCAGCAAGCCGCCGAAGGCCATGTCGATGGCACCGATGCGCAGGGCGCCCCAGGTGGTCGCCATTTCGGGCACCGAGGTAGCCACAGCCATCAACAGCGTGCCGACGAACGACTTCGACCAACCCATGGTCCGGGCCAATTCGACGCCGATCAAGGGCAGCCATGTCCCCATGCCGACGATCACCGCCGTCGCGACGCTGTAGCGCATCAAGGCGCTCTTGAGCGACATCGACGGAAGGGCCTCGGCAACCGCCGCGGGGCGGCGCTGCTCGGTGAGATAGAGCCCGCGCATCCCCAGCAGGTAGATTGCGACGACCACGACGCTGGCCACGCTGAGGTGGCCGACGCTGGGCAGCATGCCCTGCTGGGTCAGCAAGATCGCCAACCCGACCGTCGACAGCAGCATCATTCCCAGCGCCGCGGACATGGCGTGGTGGATGCCGGCCGTGGCGTATATCGCTTCGCGCCGGTAGAACACATCCACGAGCGCCAGGATGGCCAGGTTGAAAACGCAGCTGCCCAAGGCGTCACCGGCGGCCAGGTCAGGCGCCTGGGCCACGGTGACCGCGCTCAGGCCGGTCACGAGCTCCGGCAGCGAAGTCACCGTGGCCACCATGATCAACCCGATCCAGTTTCGAGACAGCCCCGTATGCGCCGCGATGACGTCACCGTAACGGCACAGACGCGCGCCCGCCACGCCGATGACAGCCACGCACAAGCCAAACTGGATCCAGATGAGCAATGCAGGAGCCACGACGCGCCCTCTTCACGCCACGATCGGGCGCAGTATCGCCCGGCCCAGCCCTGCAGCCCCACCGGCGCACCGACAATGCGCGCCTCTCGATTCGACTGACCGCCATGTTCGACATCGCCGCCACCCTCTTGGTGCTGACCGCCGTCCTCACCTACCTGAACCATCGCTTCGTGCGACTGCCCACGACGATCGGCGTGATGGTCATTGCGCTCGCGTTGTCGCTGGGCATCGTGGTGCTGAACGCCTTCGGTATTGCGCAAGCGCTCAAGGACTACGAAGAATCCCTGCTGCGTTCGATCGACTTCTCGCAGGTGTTGATGCAGGGCATGTTGTCGCTGCTGCTGTTCGCCGGCGCGCTGCATGTCGACCTGAGCGAACTTCGTGAGTACCGCTGGCAGGTGGGCGGGCTGGCCATCGCGGGCACCGTGGCCTCGGCGCTGCTCGTGGGTTATGGCTTGTGGTGGCTGCTGCCGCTGGCGGGGCTGAACCTGCCGCTGATCGACTGCCTGCTGTTCGGGGCGCTGATCTCACCGACGGATCCGATCGCGGTGATGGGCATCCTGAAGTCTGCCGGGGCACCGAAGAACCTGGAACTGGTGATCGCGGGCGAATCCCTGTTCAACGACGGCGTGGGCGTGGTGCTGTTCTCGCTGCTGGTGGGGCTGTCGCTGGGCAGCGACCCGACCGCGCACACGATCTCGCACCTGGTGTTGACGGAAGTGGGCGGCGGCCTGCTGTTCGGCCTGGTGCTGGGCTATGTGACCTATGCACTGCTCAAGAGCGTGGACAACTACCAGGTCGAGGTCCTGCTGACGCTTGCGTCGGTGATGGGGGGCTACGCGCTGGCCAGCCACCTGCACGTGTCGGGCCCGCTGGCGATGGTGGTGAACGGGCTGTTCATCGGCAACCGCGGCCGTTCGCTGGCCATGTCGGACACCACGCGCCGCTACGTCGACATGTTCTGGGAACTGATCGACGAGATCCTCAACGCGGTGCTGTTCGTGCTGATCGGCATGGAGTTCGTGCTGATCGACCTGCCGCTCCAGTTGCTGTGGGCCGGCGCCATGGCAATCGGCGTCACCTTGGTGGCGCGCTGGCTGTCGGTGGGGCTGCCGGTGGTCGCCGCCGGGCGCCGCTTCCGCCTGCCCGAGGGCTCGGCGACGGTCTTGACCTGGGGCGGCCTGCGCGGCGGCATCTCGGTCGCGCTGGCCTTGTCGTTGCCGCCCGGCACCGCGCGCGACAGCCTGCTCGCCTTGACCTACTGCGTGGTCGTGTTCTCGATCCTCGCGCAAGGGACCTCGATCGGCTGGGTCAGCAAGCGGGCGATCCGGCAGCACCGCGACGCGGCCGCTCGACCGCACTGACGGCGCGACGGTCCAGTACACTGCCGCTTCGGGTGCCACCGCTGGAACAGCGCGTGGCAGGTTCACGCGATGGTCGGGCCGCCTTGCGGCTTTCTGTCGTCCGTCAACCTCGCGCACCCATGCTGACAGTCATCGTCGCCATCTTCGTGCTCGCCTATGCGGCCATCGCGGTCGAGCACCCGCTGCGCCTCCACGAGTCGGCCTCTTCGCTGACCGGCACCGGCGCCCACCTGCTGCTGTACCGCCTGGCCCCGGCCCCCTGAGCGGTCATTCGAAACCGTCTCACCATGGCCCCGCTCGACCGCCTCCACCGGCTCTGCCGTCGGGTAATACATTTGAACGAATGTAGTATTCTGATTCCCTGCCTCTCGCGCAGTGACCTTCGTCACTACTGTCACCTGCACTGCAGCTGAGTGCCATACCGCATGCCAAGCGAGCCGCCACCATGAAGACCCTTCGCCTGCAACTTCGATTCTTGGTGCCGCTGATTGCCACGCTGGTCTGCGCTGCGCTGGTCGCCGTGCCGCTGATGGACCAGCTCACCCTGCGCTGGTTCGCCCGGGATCTGAACATCCGCGGCCAACTGGTGACCAACACGTTGGCCGAGTCGATCATCGACGCGCAGAACGACGGCAAGTCCTGGCGCCTGCAGTCGATGTTCGAGCGCGCGGCGCGAGACGAGCGCCTGATCGCCATTGCACTGTGCAGTGCCGACAACATGATGTTGCGCCAGACGGCGGGCGTCCCGAAGTCGCTCGACTGCGCTCGGGCCCGCGAGATTGCCGAGTACACCAATCCGCGGCTCGATCTTGCTTCGGGTGCCGTGCACGTCGGCGTCCACTCGCTGGAACAGGGCAACCCGAAAGCCGACCTGCTGGTGCTGCTGCACGACCTGAGCTTCATCGACAAACGAAGCCAGGACACCCGCCGCTACCTGATCGCCTTCATCGTCGGCCTGGGCCTGACCATTGCGCTGATCACGGTGATCGTGGCGCAGCTGAGCTGGCGCGGCTGGGTGCGGGGCATGCAGGGCATCTTGCGTGGCGAGGGCTTGCTCCTGCCGCTGCTGCCGCCGCCCGAACTGCAGCCGTTTGCCAGCGAGGTCAGGGCACGGCTGCGCGATCTCGAGGACGAATACCGCCGCGGGCTGGAACTCGTGTCCGAATGGAACCCCGAGCGGCTGCGGTCGCTGCTGCACACGCAGTTGCGCGGCGACCAGGTGATCGTGGTCTCCAACCGCGAGCCCTACATCCACGAGCGCAACGTCGAAGGCGAAGTCATCGCCAAGCAGCCGGCCAGCGGCCTGGTCACCGCCGTCGAGCCGGTGATGCGTGCCTGCTCGGGCACGTGGATCGCGCATGGCAGCGGCAGCGCCGACCGCGATGTCGTCGACAGCCGCGACCGGGTCGCCGTGCCGCCGGGTGCCAACGACTACACGCTGCGCCGGATCTGGTTGACGCCCGAAGAGGAACAGGGCTACTACTACGGCTTCGCCAACGAAGGCCTGTGGCCGCTGTGCCACGTGGCCCACGTGCGCCCGGTGTTCCGCGAGTCCGATTGGGAGGCCTACCGGGCGATCAACCAGCGCTTCGCCGATGCGGTGGTGGCCGAAGCGCGCACCGAAGACCCGGTCGTGCTGGTGCAGGACTACCACTTTGCGCTGCTGCCGGCGATGATCCGCGCGAAGCTCCCCCGCGCGACGATCCTGACGTTCTGGCACATCCCTTGGCCCAACCCGGAGTCGTTCGGCATCTGCCCGTGGCGGCGAGAGATCCTGCAAGGCATGCTCGGAAGCACCATCCTCGGCTTTCACACGCGGTTCCACTGCAAGAACTTCATCGAGACGGTCGACCGGTACCTCGAGGCCCGCATCGAGCACGAACACTCGACCATCACCTTCCAGGACAAAGAGACACTGGTCGAGAGCTACCCCATCTCCATCGAGTGGCCCGAGTCACCCATGGCCACCCCGGTGCCGGAATGCCGGCGACGGGTCTTCGAAAAGCTTCACCTGAGCCCCTTGACCTGCCTGGCGGTGGGCGTGGACAGGTTCGACTACACCAAGGGCATCCTCGAGCGCTTGAACGCCGTCGAGCGCTTGCTCGAGAAGCGGCCCGAATGGATCGGGCGATTCGTCTTCGTTCAGGTCGCGGCACCGACCCGCAGCGCACTGGAGGAATACCGCAGCTTCCAGCAGCGCATCCACATGGTGGCCGCCCGCATCAACGAGCGCTTTGGCCGCGGGGAGTACGAGCCGGTCCGTCTGCTGGCCCACCACCACGAGCATGACGAGGTGAACGAGTTGTTCCGCGCCGCCGACATCTGCGTCGTGACCAGCCTGCATGACGGCATGAACCTGGTCTGCAAGGAATTCGTGGCCGCACGCGATGACGAGCGGGGTGTCCTGGTGTTGAGCCGGTTTGCGGGTGCGGCGCGAGAGTTGCCAGAGGCATTGATCGTCAACCCGTACCACGTCGAGGAAACCGCCGACGCCTTGTACCGCGCCGCGACGATGCCGGCGGCCGAGCAGCGTGAGCGCATGGCCAGCCTGCGCATGACGGTCAAGGAAAACAACGTCTTCCGCTGGGCTGGCCGAATGCTGGCTGACGCGGGGCGCTTCCGGCTGCGCGGGCGGATCGCCGCGCGAGTGCAACGCCACACAGCCACGAGTGATGAAGATGAAACGTCTGTTCACGCCTGACGCCGAGGCGGCGCTCGTCCGTACGATGCAAGGCGAGCCGCTGCTGGCCTTCGACTTCGACGGCACGCTGGCCCCGATCGTGCCCGTGCCGGAGGACGCCCGCATACCGACCGCGGTCATGTGGCGCCTGCAGCGGCTCGCCGAACGTTGGCCGGTGGCCATCATCACCGGCCGGACCGTCGACGACGTGCGCAAGCGGCTTCCGTTCGCCCCTTGGCGAATCGTCGGCAGCCATGGAGCCGAAGGCGGCAGCGAAGCGGCGTTGGCGCAAGCCCGGGCGGCGCTCGATGTGGCCAGGCGCCGATTGGACGATGCCAGGCTGGACCTGCACCAGCACGGCGTGCTGCTGGAAGACAAGAGCGCCTCCATCGCCCTGCACTACCGGCTCGCTTCGGATCGGCAGGCCGCCGTGCACGCGATCGCCCAGGTCCTGGCTGGCCTGCCGCCGGAACTGGCCGTCTTCGGCGGCAAGATGGTGGCCAACATCGTGCCGGCCTGGGCCCACGACAAGGGCAAGGCACTGGCCGAGATGGTCGAAGAGCGAGGCAAGCCGGGCGCCGTATTCGTCGGCGACGATGTCAACGACGAGAGCGTCTTTGCGCGTGCCGAAGACGATTGGTTCACGATCCGGGTCGGCCAGGACTACCCGAATTCGCAAGCCAAATACCTGCTCGACGGCACCGCAGACCTGCCCCGGCTGCTCGACATGATGCTGCAGGCCGCCGCCAGGTAGCGACTGGCCCGCGGCACGGGCACGGCGCCCGCGCCTTGCCGCCGTTTCGTGGCTGTCAGCCCGGCGGCATCGCAGATGCCGGCGGTGCCGGTGGTGGCAGCGCAGAGGGCAATCGCGCGAGTTGCAACGCAGCCAGCGCGCCATAGAGCGGCCGGCCCAGCACCCGCGAAACAGCGCTGGCCACGAGCGCGCAGGCCATCAGGCTCAAGACCATGCCGTGGCCGTCGACCATCTCCATCACGATGATGAACGAGGTCAGCGGCGCCTGCGTGGCGGCTGCCAGGAAGCCCACCATCCCCAGCGCGATCAATGTCGGGGCATGGCCGAAGCCCGTCAGTGCCGCGATGTCATTGCCCAGCGCGCCGCCAATGGCCAGCGATGGCGCGAAGATGCCGCCGGGCACGCCCGCCCAGGCGGTCAGCCAGGTGGCCAGGAACTTGAACAGCACGAAGACCCCGGGCGTCTCGCGGCTGCCGGCCAACATCTCGCGCGAGTGCAGGTAGCCGCTGCCGAAGGTCGCACCATCGGTCACGAAACCGATGGTGGCGATGGCCAGCCCGCAAGCGCAGGCGAATCGCACCGGGCTGGCTCGGCGCCAGCGGCTGGCCCGGTCGCCGCCTTCGCCCGCCAGGCTCACCAACAGCAGCCGGGCGAACAGCCCACCGGCCAGCCCGCTGGCAAGTGCCACGACTGTGGCCGGCCACAGCAGGTCCAGGCTCAACGCCCGCGACTGGATGACCCCGAAATAGGTCGCATTGCCGTAGACCGAGACCGCCATCAGGCCGGCCAGCACGATGGCCGCCACCAGCAGGCCGCTGCTGCGTTGCTCTGGTTTTCGCGACAGCTCTTCTATCGCAAACATGATGCCGGCAAGCGGGGTATTGAAGGCCGCGGCGATGCCGGCCGCCCCGCCGGCCACCAGCAGGCCGTGCTCCGTCACCGGAGAGCGCTCGGGCAACCAGCGGCGTGCATGGTGCATCACGCCGGCGGCCAGTTGCACCGATGGCCCCTCGCGGCCCAACGACAGGCCGCACAAGAGCCCCGCCGCCGTCAGCACGAACTTGGCGGCCGCGAGCTTGAGTGACACGAACAGCGGCCGGTCCTTGGCGGTCACGGGTGTTTCCAGCGCCGCCATCACCTGCGGAATGCCGGAGCCAGCCGCCCCCGGCGCGAAGCGGCGCGTGAGCCAGACGATCGCCGCCGTGCCGGCCGGCACCCACAGCAGCGGCAGCCACAAGGCCTGCGCCCGCAGCGCGAAGAACAGCTCCAAAGCCCGCTCAGTGACCCAGGTGAAGGCGACGACCGACAGCCCGGCCAACACGGCCGCGGCCAGCACGACCAGGCGGGCCTGCCAGCGCCGGACATCGCCGAATTCACGCCGGAGCGCCAGGTGGATGGGAAGGTGCATGGGTGTGCCGTCTCTCGTGCCCGACCTATGATCTGGCCATGACAAGGTCGAAACCAATTGCCGCCGCGAAGCACACCGCGCGGGCGGACCAGGATGAATCGGTCAAGCAGGTCCTGCGCCAGTTCCGCCAGGTCTTCAACGCCGTCAAGACCCATTTCCAGAAAGTCGAAAAACGGGCGGGCATCGGCGGCGCCCAGTTGTGGGCATTGAGCGTCATCGCCGAGCATCCTGAGCGAGGGGTCAACGATCTGGCCCGGGCGATGGACATCAAGCAATCGACCGCCAGCAATCTGGTCAAGAGCCTGGTCGAGCGGGGCCTGGTGGTGGTGTCGCGTGACGGCCCCGACCGGCGTGCCGTGCAGCTGAAGGTCCTGCCGCCCGGACGTCGCATTCTGGCCAAGGCCCCGGGGCCGTTCACAGGGGTGTTGCCGGGCGCGCTGTCGCAGCTGGATCCTCGAACGCTGCGGCGGATCGAAAAGGATCTTGCCACCCTGATAGAGGCCCTGGGTGCCGATACACGCGCCGCGACGACGCCGCTGGCAGACATGTGACCTGGCAGGCCGAGGGCTGCCGGCCGTGGGGCGGGGCAATACATTTGTAGCAATATACTCTGCCCCACTGCATCGCCAGCCCCATCGATCAGAGCAGCGTGAGCTCCAATTCTGACATTCCCGAGGGCGTCGAGCGTTTCTTGCTGACGCGGATTCCGTCGGTGCCCTGTCTCGAGGCAGCGCTGCTGTTCCACGCGATGCCGACGCTGGCGCGCACGGCGCGCGAGATCGCGCAGGCGCTGTACTTGCCGGATCACGCGGCGCTGAAGATCCTGCAGGCACTGATTGACAACGGCATCGTGACCGCCGAAGGCGACCACTACTGCTATGCCCCCGGCGAACAGTCGCACCGCATGCTCGACCAGGTGGCGCTCGCCTACAAGGACAACCTCATCGGCGTGACCCAGCTCATTCACAACAGCACACGCAAGAGCGCCCAGCGCTTTGCAGATGCTTTCAAGCTCAGGAAGGACGTGTGAGATGGACAAGGCGATCTACGCGGCCTGTGCGCTGACCGCGCTGGTTTCGGCCTGGCTGCTGCTTCGCGCCTACGCGCGTGGGCGCTCACGGCTGCTGCTATGGAGTGGGCTGTGCTTCGGCGGCCTGACGTTGAACAACCTGCTGCTCGTGCTGGACAAGACGGTCCTGAAAGACATCGACTTGTCGGTGCCGAGGTTGCTGATCGCGCTGATGTCGATGCTGCTGCTGGTCGGCGGCATGATCATGGAGCACGACCAGTGACGGCCGCAGCCGTCAACCCGTTGCTGCTGGGCGCCATCGCGGCGCTGTGCTTTGTCGCGGGGCTGTTCTTTCTGCGCTACTGGCGCAGCACCCGGGATCGCTTCTTCCTGTTCCTGATGTCGGCGTTCTGGATCGAAGGTGCCAACCGGCTGCACATCGGGTGGACCGGAAGCTGGAGCGAAGACGGCCCGACTCATTACATCGTGCGCCTGCTCGCCTACGGGCTGATCGTGCTGGCGATCCTGGACAAGAACCGGCCCGGACGCTGAAGGCCGCGGGACGAGCATCGTCTTGCGGCCCGAGCTCTCATGGCTCGCGCGGATGACCGCCCGACAGCCGATCGTCCATCTCGGCGATCGTCGCCAGCATCGAGTTGGTGGCCTCATGAAGTTCGCTTCGCACCCTGGCATCCACCTCGTCCAGGCGCCTGGCCAGCTCGGCCGTCGACTCGCGCAGTTGGTCCTGCAGCTGGGTGAGCCGGGACGCCTCCGCATCGGTCGCCAAGGCGCGCTGCTGCTGCAGCTCCTTCGTGTGGCGTCGAGATTCCGCCAGCACCTGCCCCTGCCAGACGAGCAGGTTCACGACGAACGCGGCGACCACGAGCGCCAGCAGGCACAGCATGACCAGGCCAAGTGGCGCCTCGACAGTGGTGAACAGCAGCCACAAGGTGGCCGGCACCCACAGGCTGGGCCAGTTCGCCGCGCAGAAGATCACCACGGCTCCCAGCGACAGCCAGATCAACAGGTTTCGAGCACGCATGACGATTCTCCTTCGATGGCCTCGAGGCCGATGGCGCATTGATTCTTCCACCTACCCGCCCAGCAGCTCACCTACCGGCTTGAACCCTTCGACGTGGTCGCAGGTGGCCTTGACCACCATGATGATCGGCACGCCCAGCAGCATGCCCCACACGCCCCACAGCCAGCCCCAGACCAGCACCGCCACGAACACCGCCACCGGGCTGAGCCGGCTGGCGCGGCTGGTGAGCCACGGCGCCAGCAGGTTGCCCGAGATCATGTGGATGACCAGGCACGCGCCGCCGGCCATCAAGGCCATCTCCAGCGTGCCGAACTGCATCAGCGCGCTCAGCATCGCGGCGGCCATCAACGCCAGCGAGCCGACGTAGGGCACCAGGTTCAGCACCAGGGCGGCCACGCCCCACACCACCGGGTGCTGCACCCCCAGCCACCAGAACGCCAGCCCGGTGGCCACGCCCACCGCGGCGCTGATGACCAGTTGCACCAGCAGGTAACGCTGGATCTGTTCGGTGATTTCGTCGAGCACCTGCACCGTGATCTTCTTCTGGCTCAGGGTCGGCCCGGCAATGCGCACCATCTTGCGCCGGAAGGTGCTGCCGCTGGCCAGCAGAAAGTAGGTCAGCAGGCACACCACCGAGGCCTGGCCGACCAGCGCGATCAGGCCCAGCGTGCCGCTCCACAGGTAGTCGTGGATGTTGAACTTGGGCTGCACCACCTGCACCTGCGTGATGCCCTGGCCCGACGGCAGCGCGCGGGGCGATCGTTCATCGGCCACCCGCTCGATCTCGGTCGCGGCCCGCTGCACCTTGTCGAGCGCGCCGGGCGACGTGCCCATGCGCTCGCGCAGCGAGACCCGCAGCTTCTGCGCCGCGGTCGGCAGAGCCTGAACCAGCTCGGCCGCATCGTCGCCCAGCGCATAGGTCGTCCAGCCCAACCCGATCACGATGCCGGCCACCACAACGGCCGCGCCGGCGCCGCGCGGCACGCGCCAGCGCTCGAGCCGGTCGACCAGCGGCGACAGCGCATAGCTGAACATCAGGCCCAGCAACAGCGGGATCGCGACCGCGGCCGCCCAGTGCAGCGCGTAGACGCACAGCAGAAAAGCGATCAGCGCCATCGACGCACTGCGCACGTCGACCGGCATGTGCAGCCGCAGGCGCGGCGGCTCGTCGGGCAGCGCCGGCTCGGCCCGCGCCGCTGGCGCATGCGCGGGCTCGTGCTCCGCCAGGTTGGTTGTCATGTCCATGTCGTCCCTCCACCGGCCGGGCGGGCCACCGTCTGGCGCCAGGCTGCCGGCAGTCTGGTCGACCAGCCGCTCGCGCGGCATCAGCCGGCGGTGGAAACTGCCGTAGGACGACACCGCGCCTTGCGGCGCTGTCTTCAGGGCTGACCGGCGACGGCCTCGGTGCCGGCCGCGTCAGCCACCTCGGCCGGGGGCGCCGCGGCCGATGGGCTGAGCAGGGCCGCCAGCTGCGCCTCGTCCAGCGTCTCTTGCGCGATCAGCGCCTGCACGCAGCGGTCCAGCGTCGGGCGGCGCGCCTTCAGCAAGGCGGTGGCGCGCGCCATCGCGCCTTCGAGCAGGCCCTGCACCGCGTGGTCGATGCGCTCGGCGGTGAGCGGGCTGACGCTGCCCGACGCCGCCATCACGCCCAGCTCGGCCGCCGGGGTGTGGAAGGCCGGCTGCCGGTCGGCAAAGACCACCGGCCCCAGCGTCTCGTCCATGCCCAGGCGCAGCACCATGTCGCGCGCCAGGTCGGTGGCCTTGGCCAGGTCGTCGGCGGCGCCGGTCGAGGGCTCGCCGAACACCAGCAGCTCGGCCGCCCGGCCGCCCAGCAGCACGGTGAGCTTGTCGACCAGCTCGCCGCGGCGCAGCACATGGCGGTCCTCGCTCGGCCGCTGCATCGTGTAGCCCAGCGCGCCCACGCCATGCGGCACGATCGACACCTTGTGCACCCGGTCCACGCCGGGCAGCGACAGCGCGGTCAGCGCATGGCCCAGCTCGTGGGTGGCGATCAGGCGGCGCTCGGAGTCACCGAGCAGCAGGTGCTTCTTCTCGATGCCGGTGACGATGCGCTCGATGGCCTGGGTGAAATGCTCCAGCGTCACCGCGTCGGCCTGCCGCCGCGTGGCGACCAGGGCCGCCTCGTTGACGAGGTTGGCCAGGTCGGCACCGGCGAAGCCCACGGTGATCGCCGCCACCTGGTCCAGGTCGATGCCGGCGGCCAGGCGGATCTTCTTCACATGCACCTGCAGGATCGCCAGCCGGCCGCGCCGGTCGGGCCGGTCGACCAGCACCTGGCGGTCGAAGCGGCCGGCCCGCAGCAGCGCGGGGTCGAGGATCTCGGGGCGGTTGGTGGCCGCCAGCAGCACCACGCCCACGCTGGGGTCGAAGCCATCGAGCTCGACCAGCAACTGGTTCAGCGTCTGCTCGCGCTCGTCATGGCCGCCCGACAGCGGCACCGCACCGCGGGCCTTGCCCAGCGCGTCGAGCTCGTCGATGAAGATGATCGCCGGCGCGCTGGCGCGGGCCTGCTCGAACAGGTCGCGCACCCGCGCGGCGCCCACGCCGACGAACATCTCGATGAATTCCGAGCCGCTGATCGAGAAGAAGGCCACGCCGGCCTCGCCCGCCACCGCGCGCGCCAGCAGCGTCTTGCCGGTGCCGGTGGGCCCCATCAGCAGCACCCCTTTGGGCACGCGCGCGCCGAGCCGGCCGTGCTCTTTCGGGTTGCGCAGAAAGTCGACCACCTCTTGCAGCTCAGCCTTGGCTTCGTCCACGCCAGCCACGTCGTCGAAGCGCACGCCGGTCGACTTTTCCATGTAGGCCCTGGCTTTGCTGCGGCCGATGCCCAGCAGCCCGGCCCCGCCCTGGCCGGCCAGGCGCCGGTTCATCAATGCCCACAGGCCCAGGATCAGCAGCCACGGCGTCAGCCAGGCCAGCGCGTCGGTGAACCAGTTCGATTCCTGCACGCGGCGAAACGGCACGTCGTAGCGCGACAGGCGCTCGGCCAGCGCCGGCTCCACCACCGCCGTGACGATGGTGGTCTTGCCGTTGCGCGGCTCGCGCAGGGTCGCGACCAGCGTGCGGTCGAGCACCTGCACCTCGCTGTAGCGGCCATCGCGCGCCTCGCGCTCGAACTGGCTGTAGGGCACCACCTCGACCCCGCGGCCCCTGCCCCACCAGTCGGCCACCACCCACAGCGCCAGCACCATCGCCGCCACCGAGGCCCATGTGGGCCATGCCTTCTTGTCCATCGTGCGCCGGCCTCCTGTGCAATTGCCTGGCGCCGCCATTGGCCCACGCGCCAGCCCCCGCGGCCTTGACGCGGCGCAAGCCGCACCCCGCGCGCCTGCGCGAAGCTGGCGCCATGACGCTGCCCGACCTGCCCCCGCGAGACCCGGTGCGTGTGCTGTCGCTGGCGGGTGGCGGCTTTCTCGGGCTGTACACCGCCATCGTGCTGCAGGGCCTCGAAGCCCAGGCCGGCGAGCCGCTGGCGCGCCGCTTCGACCTGATCGCCGGCACCTCGGTCGGCGGCCTGCTGGCGATGGCGCTGGCCTACGAGGTGCCGATGGAGCGCCTGGTCAACCTCTTTCTGGAGCACGGCACCAACATCTTCTCTGCCCGCGCCCTGCCCAAAGGGCCGGTGAGCCGGCTGCTCGACCTGACCCGCTCGGTCACCGGCCCCAAGTACTCGGGCCAAGCGCTGCGCGATGCGCTGAAGGCCGAGCTGGGCGACCGGCGCCTGGGCGACGCGCTGCACCGCATCGTGGTGCCCGCGGTCGACGTGGGCCAGTGCCAGACCAAGATCTTCAAGACCCCGCACGCCGAGGCCTCCACCGGCGACGGCGCCTTGCGCGCGGTGGACGTAGCGATGGCCAGCTGCGCCGCGCCGGCCTACTTTCCCAGCGTGCGCATCGGCCGCAAGCTGTTTGCCGACGGGGGGCTGTTCGCCGTCGCCCCCGACCAGATCGCGCTGCACGAGCTGGAGCATTTCATGGGCGTGGCGCCCGACCGGGTGTCGATGCTGGCCGTGGGCACCGCGACGGCGCACTACCGCCCGGCCGAAGGCGTGGCCAACCACGCCGGCGCGGTGGGCTGGCTGGCCGATGGGCGCCTGGTGCTGACGCTGATCTCGGTGCAGCAGCAGCATGTGCAGGCGATGATGGAAGACCGGCTGGGCGAGCGCTATGTGCGGCTGGACGCCGACTGGCCCACCACCGCCGGCCTGGGCATCGACGTGGCCACGCCGGCCGCGGCCGAGGTGCTGAGCGGGCTGGCCCGCAAGACCCTGCGCAGCACCGATGCCCGCACACTGGCGCCGTTCGTCGGCGCGCGGCAGGCGCTGGCCGCCGCGGGCTGAAGCCCGCCCCCTTTCAGCGGTAACGCGCCGCCTGCTGCTGGGCCCGCACCGCCTCGGCCATGGCCCCGGTCACGTCGATCGCGTTGCTCGCATGCGGCAGCGTGTTGCAGCTGACCACCTGGGCCGCGCCGGCCTCGGCCAGCAGCGCCGCCGCGTCTGCCGCGAACACCGCATGCACCCCCACGCACACGGCGGGCGCCAGGCCCGCTGCCCGCAGGCCGCGCACCGCACCGGCCATCGTATGGGCGGTGGAGATGATGTCGTCGACCAGCACCGGCGTGCGGCCCTGCAGCGCCTGCAGGTCGGGCAACGCCTGCTCGATGTCGCGGTCGCCGTGGCGCAGCTTGCGCATCACCGTGTGCGGGCAGCCGGCCAGGTCGGCCACCTCGGCCACCCACTGCAGGCTCTCTTCGTCGGGCCCGACGATGACCGGCTTCGCCACCCGCTGGTGCACCCAGGCCGCCACCGCCGGTGCACTGGGCACCACCGCGGCCGGGATCCGGTAGACCTCGTCGAGCGCCTGGTAGCGGTGCAGGTGCGGATCGACCGTGACCAGCCAGTCGAACGCCGCCGAGATCAGCCGCGCAAAGCTGCGCGAGGTGACCGCCTCGCCATCGCGAAAACGCGTGTCCTGCCGCATGTAGGGCAAATACGGCGCGACCAGCCCGACATGCGCCGCGCCCAGCTCGCGCAGCGCATCGGCCAGGAAGATCAGCCCCGGCACCTGCGGATCGGGCTCGCGCAGCTGCGCCACCACCACCACCTCGTGGCCATCGACGCCATCGGCCACGCGCAGGTAGATCTCGCCGTCGGGGAAGCGGCGGCTTTCGAGCCCGCACCGCGCGGCCTCGAGCTTCTTGGCGACCAGGCCGGCGCAGGCTTCGGCGCCGGGCAGCGAAATCACTGAACAAGTCGTCATGCGGGGTCGACTCCAACGATGGGCGGCTGGGCCTGGACATACGACAGCGCATACGACAGCTCGCCCGGCGTCTGCGCATGCAGCGTGAACAGCGGCTGCCCGGCACCGACCGTGTCGCCCAGCCGCACGTGGATCACCGCACCGGCCGCCGCATCGTGCGGCGCCCCGGCCAGCTTGGCCGCGCGCGCCAGCCGGCGGTTGTCGATCGCGCCCACCCGGCCGGCAATCGCCGCCGTGACCGGCGCGGTGTGGGCGGCGCGCGGCGGCTCGCGCAGGCCGCCCTGGGCCTGGCAGATGGCCAGGAACTTGGCGAGCGCGAGGCCGCTGTCGAGCGTCTTGGTGGCCAGCGCCAGGCCGGTGCCCGCTGCGGCGCGGCCGGCCATTTCAAGCACCGTGCCGGCCAGCACCAGCGCACGCTGGCGCAGGTCGAGCGGCGCATCGGCTGCGCGCTGCAGCACCGCCATCGCGTCGACCGCCTCGAGCGCCGGGCCGATGCCGCGGCCCACCGGCTGCAGGCCATCGGTCTCGATCACCTGCACCTGCAGTCCCACCGCCGTGCCCACGGCGATCAGCCCGGCCGCCAGCGAGCGCGCCGCCGCCGAGTTGCGCACCTTGGCGGTCGGGCCGATCGGCAGGTCGATCAGCACCCGCTCGGAGCCGGCCGCCACCTTCTTCGACAGCACCGAGGCCACCAGCTGCGCCTCGCTGTCCAGGTCGAGCGGCCGCTCGACGCGGATCAACACATCGTCGGCCGGGCTGAGCCGCGCCGCGCCGCCCCAGGCGATGCAGGCGCCCTCGCGCTCGACCACGCGGCGCATCGTCGCCATGTCCAGCGTCACCGGGGCCAGCGTCTCCATCGTGTCGGCCGTGCCGGCCGGCGAGGTGATCGCGCGCGACGAGGTCTTGGGCATCACCACGCCGCAGGCCGCGACGATCGGCACCACGATCAGCGTGGTGCGGTTGCCGGGCAGGCCGCCAACGCAGTGCTTGTCCATCACCGGCGCCATCGGCCAGCGGATGCGCTCGCCCACGTCGACCATCGCCCGCGTCAGCGCCACCGTCTCGCCCAGGTCCAGCCGGCCGCCCGAGCAGGCGGTGACGAAGGCGGCCAGGTGAAGGTCGGACACGCGCCCGCGGCTGATGTCTTCGATCAGCGCGTGCATCGATGCGTAGTCGAGCTTGGCGCCATACACCTTGGCGCGCAGAAAGCGCAGCGATTCGATCGGCGAGGCATGCCGCACCACCACGTCTTCGCCACCTTCGAGCCCGAGCAGCTCCCAGGCCGCCTCGGACAGCGCTGCTTCGTCGTGCGCCAGCCAGTCGCCCTCGACGCGGTGCAGGATGGCCGGCACCACCGTGCCGTTGACCACCACCTCGACCTGCGCCTGGGCCTCGAAGCCCTCGGCGCGGCATACGGCGCAGTCGCGGTGCATGTAGACCACCGCCTGCTGGTAGGTGTCGATGCGGGCCCGCCGCGCGCGCAGGCGGCCGGGGCTGGCGGGGGCCGGGTCGGTTGAAGTCACCGCGGTCACAGCTCGACCACGTCCCGGTACTCGGGCACCGTGCAAGGCCAATGGTGTCGCTCCTCGATCGTCTGGCGCAAGGCGTCGGCCGGCACGGGCTCGCCGTGGGTGACGAACACCTGCCGCGGCGCGGCCGGCAGCGCGGCCACCCAGGCCAGCAGCTCGTCGCGGTCGGCGTGGGCCGACAACGAATCGATCTGCTTCACCTCGGCCCGGATCGGCACATACTGGCCATGGATCTTCACCGTCGACGCGCCGGCCACGATCGTGGCGCCGCGCGTGCCCGCGGCCTGGAAGCCGGCGAACAAGATGCTGTTGCGCGGGTCTGGCGCAAAGGCCTTCAAGTGGTGCAGCACCCGCCCGCCCGACGCCATGCCGCTGGCCGAGACGATCACCGCCGGCATGCGGATCTCGTTCAATCGCTTGGACTCTTCAACCGTGTTGACGATGCGCGCCGCGCCGGACATGGCCGCGCACTGCTCGGGCGACAAGCGGTGCTCGGCCCGGTGCTTGACGTAGATGCGCGTCGCATCGGCCGCCATCGGGCTGTTCAAGAACACCGGCACGTCCGGGATGCGGTGCTGCTGCTTGAGCAGGTGCAGGCCGTAGAGCAGCGTCTGCGCCCGGCCCACCGCGAACGCCGGGATCACCACCACGCCGCCGCGGGCGGCCGTGCGGCTGATCACATCGGCCATCACCGTCAGCGGGTCGGGGCCACCGTGTGGCCGGTCACCGTAGGTCGATTCGACGACCAGCCAGTCGGCCGCCTCGGGCACCTCGGGCGGCCGCATCAGCAGGTCGTTGGCGCGGCCGAGGTCGCCTGAGAACAGGATCGAGCGCAGGTCCCACTCGACCCGCACGCTGGCCGCGCCGAGCAGGTGGCCGGCGCGCCGCAGCACCACCCGCACGCCCGGGATCGGCTCGAAACCCTCGCCGAACTGGCGCGGCGCGAAATGCTCGAGCGCGGCGACCGCGTCTTGCTCGGTGTACAGCGGCAGGGCCGGCCGGTGCTTCGAGAAGCCATGGCGGTTGGCGTACTCGGCCTCTTCTTCGAGCAGGCGGCCCGAATCGGGCAGCAGCAGGCCGCAAAGGTCGCGCGTGGCTGCGCTGCAGTAGACCGGCCCCCGAAACCCGGCCTGCACGAGGCGGGGGATGAAGCCGCTGTGGTCGAGGTGCGCGTGGCTCAGCACCACCGCGTCGATCCCCGACGCGGGTACCGGGAAATCCTCCCAGTTGCGCAGCCGCAGTTGCTTGAGCCCCTGGAACAGCCCGCAATCGACCAGCATGCGCCGGCCCTCGTGCTCCAGCAGGTACTTCGATCCGGTCACCGTGCCGGTGGCCCCAAGAAACGTCAAGCGCATGCCGGGCCTCGTCTTCCTCGTGTGTCGGGATGTCCGTGCACGATAGGCCGGCCTGCCTGAAATGGCTTGACCAGCATCAACTCGCGCGCCGCGCGAAGCTGCACGATCGCGTGCAGGGTCGATTCGACCATGAAGCGAGGCCGACATGAAGACCGACGAAGCCCTGAAGCGCGACGTGGAAGCCGAACTGGCCTGGGACCCCGCGGTCAACGCCAGCGCGGTGGGCGTGGCGGTGAACGACGGCGTGGTGACCCTGACCGGCCACCTCGACAGCTACGCCCAGAAATGGGCCGTCGACAAGGCGCTGCGCCGCCTGGCCGGCGTGAAGGCCATCGCGATGGAGCTCGACGTGCAGGTGGCACCCGACCATGTGCGCAGCGACACCGAGATCGCCCAGGCCGCCGAGACGGCACTGAAGTGGCACACGATGGTGCCCACCGATGCGATCCAGCTGCGGGTCGACAAGGGCTGGGTCACGGTCGAAGGCCGGGTCGACTGGGATTTCGAGCGCCGCGCGGTCGAGGCCACGCTGCGCCACCTGAAGGGCGTGGTCGGCCTGACCAACGACATCCAGCTGAAGCAGACCCCGACACCGGCCACGCTGGCCGAGCTGATCGAAGCCGCACTGTCGCGCCAGGCCACGCGCCAGGCCGAGCGCATGACGATCATCACCGACGCCGACGGCACCGTCACGCTGCGCGGCACGGTGCACTCGTGGTACGAGCGCGGCGCGGCGGTCGGCGCCGCGTGGGCTGCGCCGGGCGTGCGCAACGTCATCAACGAGTTGAAGATCGGCTGACGCGCGAGCGCCCTGCCCGCTTTGCGCGGGATCAAGCCACCCCGCCCGGCACGGCGTTCTACTGCGGCCGTTCAACACCACACAAGAGACCACCATGGGTTTCAACCTGGCCAACCGCAGCCTGCTGACGCTCGACGAGCTCCAGCCCCGGGGCGTGAGCTACCTGCTCGAGATTGCCCACGAACTGAAGCGGGCCAAGGCGGCCGGCACCGAGCAGCAACACCTGCGCGGCAAAGAGATCGTGCTGCTGTTCGCCAAGACCTCGACCCGCACCCGCTGCGCGTTCGAAGTGGCCGCCTTCGACCAAGGCGCCCATGTCTCGTTCATCGGCCCGCACGACTCGCAGCTGGGCGAGAAGGAAAGCGTGAAAGACACCGCCCGCGTGCTGGGCCGCATGTACGACGCGATCGAATACCGCGGCTTCGAGCAGCGCGTGGTGCGCGAGCTGGCCGCGCACTCGGGGGTGCCGGTCTACAACGGCCTGACCAATGAATACCACCCCACGCAGGTGCTGGCCGATTTCATGACGATGCAAGAGAACTGCCGCAAGCCGCTGGCCGAGATGAAACTCGCCTATGTGGGCGATGCGCGCTTCAACACCGCCGACTCGTTGCTCGAAGGCGCCGCGATGATGGGGCTGGACTTTCGCATCGGCGCCCCGCGCGAGCTGTGGCCGCCGCAAGAGGTGCAAGACAAGGCCCGCGCGATGGCCGAGCAAAGCGGCGCCAAGCTGCGCCTGACCACCTCGCCGCAAGAAGCGGTCGAGGGCGCCGATTTCATCTACACCGACGTCTGGGTCTCGATGGGCGAGCCGGCCAGCGTGTGGGCCGAGCGCATCCCGCAGCTGCTGCCCTACCAGGTCAACGCCGCGCTGATGCGCGCGGCCGGCAACCCGGGCGTGAAGTTCATGCACTGCCTGCCGGCGCTGCACAACCGCGACACCGAGGTCGGCGAGCGGATCTTCCAGCAGTTCGGACTCGATGGCGTGGAGGTCACCGAAGAGGTGTTCGAGTCGCCCGCCTCCATCGTCTGGGACCAGGCCGAGAACCGCCTGCACACGATCAAGGCCTTGCTCGTGGCCACGCTGGGGTAAACGTCATGACACACGGTGTTCATTCCGAAGCCGGCCACTTGCGCAAGGTGCTGGTGTGCCGCCCTGGCCTGGCGCAACAGCGCCTGACCCCCAACAACTGCGCCGAGCTGCTGTTCGACGATGTGATGTGGGTCTCGCAGGCCAAGACCGACCACTTCGCCTTCACCAGCGCCATGCAAGAGCGTGGTGTCGAGGTGCTGGAGCTGCACGACCTGCTGGCCGAGGTGCTGGCGCTGCCCGCCGGGCGGGCCTGGCTGCTCGACCGCAAGCTGGCGCCGCACCATGTCGGGCTCGGCCTGGCGCGCGACCTGCGCGACTGGATGAACGAGCTGCCGGCACGCGAACTGGCCGAGCGGCTGATCGGCGGCGTGGTGCGCGCCGAGCTGCCCTTTGCGCTCGCCGGTGGCCTGGCCAACTACCTGGACAACGCCGACTTCATCGTCGCACCGCTGCCCAATGCGATGTTCACCCGCGACACCAGCTGCTGGATCTACGGCGGCCTGACGCTCAACCCGATGCACTGGCCGGCGCGCCGCGCCGAGACACTGCTGATGAAGGCGATCTACCAGTTTCACCCGGCCTTCGCGCACGACGCGCGCGTGTGGTGGGGTGACCCCGAGCAAGACCACGGCGGCGCCACGCTCGAAGGCGGCGACGTGATGCCCATCGGCCACGGCACCGTGCTGGTGGGCATGGGCGAGCGCACCACGCCGCAGGCGGTGGCGCTGCTGGCGCAGGCGCTGTTCCGCGGCAGCTCGGTCGAGCGCGTGATCGCCGCCAAGCTGCCGCGCACCCGTGGCGCGATGCACCTGGACACGGTGATGACCTTCTGCGACACCGACCTGGTGACGGTCTTCCCCGAGATCGTCGACGGCATCCGCTGCACCAGCATCCGCCCCGCCGAGCAAGAAGGCGAGCTCGAATTCACCGCCGAGCAGCAGCCCTTTCTGCCGCTGCTGGCCGAAGCGCTGGGCCTGAAGAAGCTGCGCACCGTGTCGACCGGCGGCGACGCCTACGAGGCCGAGCGCGAACAATGGGACGACGGCAACAACGTGCTGGCGCTGGCCCCCGGCGTGGTCATCGCCTACAACCGCAACACCCACACCAACACCTTGCTGCGCAAGGCCGGCGTCGAGGTCATCACCATCCCCAGCGCCGAGCTCGGCCGCGGGCGCGGTGGTGGGCACTGCATGTCGTGCCCGATCGAGCGAGATTCGGTGTAGGCGCTCGCCGCTGTCAGCCCAGCGTCGGCAGCAACGCGTCCAGCTGCGCGAACTGCTCGGGCAGCCCGTCGGTGCTGCCGATGTTGCGGTCGAGCGCTTCTTTTGTCGGGTAGAGCTCGGAGAACGTCAGGTGTGTCTGGCCACCCTTCTCTTCAAACGTGACGGTGGTCACGGCGCCGTCGTCGCTTTCCTCGTTCGTCCAGGATAGGCGCGACGGGGGCGTGACCTCGATGTACTTGCCGAAGAAGGCCATCGTCTTCGAGTCGCCCAGGTCGAACACGAGACGGTAGGTGCCGCCCACGCGCACGTCCTGGTCCAGGGACAACAGCACCAGGCCGATCGACTTCGGCACCCACCACTGCCTGAACAGCTCGGGCCTCGTCCACGCCTCGAACACCAGGCGCGCGGGCGCGTCGAAGATGCGCCTGACGACCACTTCGCGGTCGGACTTGCGCTCCACCGATGTGGGATGCCTCGCGCCCGCCGGCTCACTTCTTTCGACCATCGTCTGTCTCCTTGCGTTTCAGTTCCTCGACGACCTTGTCCAGTGCATCGAAGCGCGCCGTCCACATGCGGCGGTAGCGCTCGAGCCACGTCCACTCTTCGTCCAGAGCGCCCTGCCCGAGCCGGCAGGTGCGCACGCGCCCTACCTTCTCGGTGGTGACCAACCCAGCCTGCTCCAGCACACCCACGTGCTTCTTCATGCCCGTCAGCGTCATCTGGAAACGCTCGGCCAGCTCGGTGATCGTGGCGTCCCCACGCCAGAGCTGCTCGATGACGCCGCGCCGGGTCGCGTCGGACAGCGCGGCGAAAGAGACATCGAGACGCGATGAATACTGAACCATTGAGTTCAGTATAGGGTCGAGGGTCGGCGGAAGCAAGGGGCGCGTGCTCGTCACGCGGGTCTTTGTATTTGGACCTCCAAGGGGGAGCTCGTCCGTGGCGCGTCGCGGCAGGCGGCACCCGCTGGGGGCTCAGAGTCCGCGCCCTCGGCTTGCAGCCGAGGGTGCCCTGCAGTGCTCGCGCTCGTGGCCGCGGCCGAACTCGCTGCGCTCACTGCGTTCGCTGCGCTCGACCAACGGCCGCGAGTCAGATGACGAGGCTCGCTGGCGCTCGCTGCCACGAACACTGCGCGCTTCGGCGCTCCCATTCGCCCCCAGCGGGTACCGCCTGCCGCGAAGGCAACGGTGGTGGCTGTTCGTCCTGCCTTACCGCCACGGTTCTGCAGGGGGCGTGTGGGCTGGCGGCGACGCGAGTCAGGGGGCTCGGAGAAGCGCTGACTTGACCGCGACGCCTTGTTGCTCGAATGACAGGAATCTGGAGGAATCGGGAACTGGCGGTCACGACCCGGAAGAGGCGGTCACCAACGCCCTCTTCCGGTGATTTCAGCCGGGTTCAGACCTCAGTTCTCACAAACCTTCGCCAGGGTGGATCGGCGAGCCAACTGGCGGGGAGGAGAGGGGTACGGGCTCGTCATGCGATGGAGCCGTGCACTTCGCTCACTTCCTTCTCCTTTCGAGCGCGGCCACGGTCGGTCCCGCTGCCAAAATATTCATGATGCGCAGACTCCTACTCCCTACCCTTCTTGCATTCACCGTTCTGAGCCATGCCGGCCAGACGGAGAACTCTTCCGTCAGGCATGCCAATACGTATGGCAGCGACGACAAATGGTGGAAGTGCAACGTAGACGCCTCCAAAGGTTGCGACACCGGCCCTCTTGAAACCCTGGGCCTGACCGCAGAGGAGCAAGCCTTTGCCCGAGGGACACTGGACCGGATCCCTTGGCATCCAAAGATCGCGACCACAGAAGAAGTGAGTTCCGTGTTCGGCCAAGCGCTCACCGAAAGCTTTGGGCACCAGAAGATCAAAGGCGTTGGACCCGGAACCGATCCCCAGCGGGGCGTCATGGTTCATCACTTCAAAGGGTACGTCCACAATATCAAGTGGTACCAGCCTGGGCGCTTCCTTCTGGTCAAGGACCATTTTTTTCCATTGTGAGTTCTCTCCGTCAAGGTACTTGCTCGGGAGTCAATCGCGAAGAGATCTTGACGTTGGTGCAGGCAACCTGCTACTGCAATGATCTCTATCGCGAAGCCCAACGCATGGGAATTTCGCTGACTCAAGTCGAGGTTTGAAGCCAAGGCAAAGACTGCCGAGTGGGTCTCACTGCCAGCAACATCCAGTACCCGGCCGACGTCGAGTCTTCAGCGCCTTCAGCCGAGGTCGCAGAGCTCATTCGCGAAACCCGTGAAGTGGCCAAAGCCAACAACTATTCGCTTGGGTGTTCCTGTCGTTCTCGCAACCTAAGCTGCCCCTGCGCTTCTCGGCGTCCTTGACGCGCGCCACAACCAGCCCGCACACCCTTTTGCAGAACCCGTTGCAGGCCGTTGTTCGAGCGCAGCGAGTTCGGCCACGGCCACGAACGCGAGCACTGCAGGGAACCCTCGGCGAAGCCGAGGGCGCGGACGAATGAGCGCCTGCCGGGTACCGCCTGCCGCGACTCGCCAACAGAGGCACGGCATCTGGCCGCTACGGGCCGTGCGCTCCGGTTCGCTCGTTGAAGACCCTCCAAGGGATCATGAGTCACACCTGATCGCCTCCGCCTCTCGGTCGACCTCGATCGGCCTCGGTCGGTGCGCCGGCGTCAGAACTGAGCACAGACCTGCCGCGGTCTTCTGCCGCGCATGGGCGTCGACCCCTGCCAACGACCGAAGCAAAGACTGCCATCAGCGTAAAGCGCAGGTGCTGAAAATCGCCAAGGCCGATATGCTGTCGCGTTAGGTACGCGCATCGATGGGGGAGCCTGCGCTGGACAGGATCGCCATCAATCGTGAGCAACGTGCCTGACGGCGCCCGCCGGAAAGCGAACTGGCGGGCCACGCGCTTGCGAGAGAGTCACCCGTTGGTGATGGTCTCGCAGCAATAGAAGGCGTTGGCCGTGGCCGGCCACGCTTGACAACGAAGCCATCGGCTGCTTGAACCCCGGGCAGCCCCCTTGAGGAGATAAGTGTGAACGAGTCCCCCAACCGCCTGCGCCGCAGGCTTGTCGCCGGCAGTGCCGGATTGATCGCCGGTGCCGGGCTGGCCGGTGTCAGCCGCACGGCCCTGGCTGCGGCCGCAACGTTCAATCATCGCTTCGACAACGGCGGGCGCCTGCTCCAGGCCTTCCCCGAGAAGCGGCCGCTGATCGTGCTGAGCACGCGCCCGCCGCAGCTCGAGACGCCGTTCGAGGTTTTCAACGAGAGCCTGATCACGCCCAACGACGCCTTCTTCGTGCGTTACCACAACAACGGCCTGCCGGCCGAGATCGACGGCGACAAGCACGTGATCAAGATCGGCGGCAATGCCGTGGCCAAGCCCTTCGTGCTGACGATGGAGGCGCTGCGCACGCAGTTCGAGCCGGTGGAGCTGACGGCCGTCAACCAGTGCTCGGGCAACAGCCGTGCGTTGTTCGAGCCGCGCGTCACCGGTGGGCAGCTGGGCCACGGTGCGATGGGCAACGCGCGCTGGCGCGGCGTGCCGCTGAAGGCGGTGCTGGCGCGTGCCGAGCCCACCAACGCGGCGCGCCAGGTCACGTTCAACGGCCTGGACTTGGCGCTGATGGGCGGCGGCGATTTCGTCAAGGCGCTCGGGTTCGGCCACGCGATGGATGGCGAAGTCATGATCGCCTACCAGATGAATGGCACTGACATCCCGTACCTCAACGGCTTCCCCGTCAAGCTCATCGTTCCTGGCTACTACGGAACCTACTGGGTCAAGCACCTTTCGGAAATCGAGGTCATCGACCACGAGTTCGAAGGCTTCTGGATGAACCCCGCCTACCGCATCCCGGACAACGCATGCAACTGCGTCGAGCCGGGCAGCGGGCCTGTGGCCACCCGGCCGATCGGCCGATTCGATGTGCGCTCGTTCATCACTTCGCTGCAGCCCGGTGCCACGGTGCCGGCGGGCCGCGCCACCGAAGTGCGCGGCATCGCCTTCGATGGCGGAGCCGGTGTCAGCGAAGTGGCCTTCTCAACCGACGGCGGGCAGAGCTGGCGCGAAGCCGTGCTGGGCGCCGACAACGGGCGCTACGCCTTCCGTGAATTCCGCTTCGGCTTCACGCCGGGCAAGGGCACCCACGACCTGCGCGTGCGGGCGTGGAACCGGGCCGGCCAGAGCCAGGCCATGCAGGCCACGTGGAACGCGTCCGGCTACATGCGCAACGTTGTCGAAAGCGTGGTCGTCAATGCGGTTTGAGAAACACCCCATGAGCAAACGTATGCCTCTCGTCCCGGCACTTGTCGTCGCCGCGGCCACCCTGCTCGGCGGCATCGGCAACGCCTTCGCGGTCGTCAAGACCATGGCAGGGCCGCCCGACACCGTCGTGCTGCAGCCCAGCCCCCTGCCGGGCTACCAGAAGGCGATGACGTCCTGCACCTCTTGCCATTCGGCCGAGTACATGCAGTACCAGCCGCCGACGGCACCGCGCAAGTATTGGGATGCCATGGTCCACCGCATGAAGACCGTCTTCAAGGCGCCGATCGATGACGCCGATATGCCGGCGATCGTCGACTACCTGACCAAGACTTACGGAGCGGAACGGCCGAAGTGACGTGCCGCCGGGCCGCGCGGTCGCGCGGCCCCGCTTTTCAGTCGGGCGGCCGGCGGTGCGGCGGAAGGGTGTGGTGGCTTGTCGCCGAGATCAGCCTGCAGCCTTCAGCCGCGAGCCTTCGAGCAGCGCGTCACCGCTTAGCAACCTGCACCTTCCCCTCGGTCGGAAACCCGGCCGCCTCCCATGCCGGAAGCCCGCCCCGAAACCAATAGACCTTGGTGAAGCCTTTGGCCAGCGCCGCCCGGCTGGCCTTGTATGACTTCCAGCACTCGGGGCCGTTGCAGTGAAAGATCGTCGGCTTGTTGGCATCGAGGCGGGCAACGCCAGAGAAGTCGTCCGCCGAGACCTCATAGACGACGTCCTTCAAGCTATTCTCGTGGTACGGAATGAACAACGCGCCCGGAATGTGCTTGCTCTCGTACTCGCGCTCGTTGCGGGTGTCCACGACGATGGCTCCCTTGGCCAGAAGCTGGTCGACCTCCGCGGCCGTGACCACCGTGGCGCCGGGCAGCTGCGTGGGCGTGAACGTTCCCAGCTGGGCAACGGCTTGATACTGCGTCAGAGCGGCTTGATGGGCCACCGGCTTCAATCCACAGTCCCCAGGGGGCGCAGAGAACCATTTGGTGAGCTTGGCACGCACGTCCGCCGGCAGGTCCTTCTTCAAGGCCACCGACAACCCGCCCGGGACCGACCCGGAACTGGCAAGCACCCTGCCCGCTTGCGGGTTCTCGCTCTGCCAGGTCTCCCAATCCTGGCGGCGCACCACCGTCACATCCGAAAGGTTCAGGCTCACGGCCGTCAGGCCAGCGCCAGGGTACCTTGCGTATTGCACTGACCGCAGGTCACGAAGCGACAGGCCGTTGGCCGTCAGCATGCCGCGCGCCATGTAGGTGTAGATCGAATCCTGCTGTGGCAGGTAGATGCGGCCCAAGCGCGCATCTGCCGCCGAGGCCAGCGCTGCGCGGCCCACCATCACGTACTGCTCGTTCGGGTCGGTCGAGCCGACCAGCTCATAGCCGTGCGCCAGCGCCGAAGCGGCCACCTGCGCCGGCGCGATGAAGACGTCGAAGCCGCCGCTGCGCGTTGCACGCATGACGTCGGTCAGATCGTCCGATGTCACGACCTTGACCGCTTGCCCCAGCAACTTGCCGAGCTGCGCCTCGGTCGTGGCACGCGAAAGAATGAACCCCATCTTGCGCGCGGTCGGCTCCATCGCCAGCACCGCCGAGATCTCTGCCCATGATCGCGCAGGCGCGAGCAAAACCACCGCGCACGACAACGCGCAAGTCAGCATCTTCATCGGAGCAATTCCCTGTTCGAGCTCGCGGCACAACGTGGCGACGATCAGGGCGCGATCCTGCCGCAGCATCCATCGCCGGGTTGTAACGACCCACTACAAACCAACGTTACTTTCGGCCAAGGCGAGCGGCCGTCTTGTGTGGCAGGGCCGGCCCAGGGCGGCTGCCCGTCTCGACACCTTGTTGCTCGAGTGGCAAGGGCCGGGCGTTCGAACGTGGTCCACCTGCTGCCATGGCGTTCTCCGAGAACGGAATGGTGGGCGTCGCGGTGCAGCCGCTTTCCTTCTTTGGGTCGAAGACGACTGCAAATTTTCTCGGCTTGACTTCAAACTATCGGTCGTGAGCGCCATGAATCTTGACCGAATCGACGAAGCGATCCTGGCCGAGTTGCAGGCCGATGCCACGGTGCAGAACCAGGTGCTGGCCGAACGGGTCAACCTGTCTCCGTCCGCCTGCCTCAAGCGGGTGCGGCGCCTGCGTGACGGTGGACCGATCCGCCAAGAGGTGGCCATCCTGGAACCAGAGAAGGTCGGGTGGCCGGTGCTCGTCATTTCGCGGGTCGCGTTGCGTAGCACGAGCCGTGAGGCGGTGCAGGCGTTCGAGCGAAAGATCAGGGCTCTGCCCGAGGTGCAGCAGTGCCACTGCGTCGCCGGCGATACCGACTTCGTGCTGGTGATCTGTGCGCGTTCGCTGCCTGAATACCAAGACTTCGCACAGCGGCAGCTCGGCGAGGCGCTGGAGCTGAAGTCCTACTCCAGTGACATCGTGCTTTCGACCACGAAGTTCACGACACAGCTGCCCCTCGACCTGAAGCGCAAAGCCTGACGCCGCCCATGCATCTTCAAACCTGGTTGCTCTTCCTGCTGACGTCCATCGGCATGTCGCTCTCGCCCGGGCCGAACGCCTTGCTGGCGCTCACGCATGGGGCGCTGCACGGCAGCAAGCGGACCTTGTTCACCATCGCGGGCAGCCTGCTGGGCTTCGTCCTCATCATCGCCGGGTGCCTGTTCGGGATCGGCGCACTGCTGGAATCCTCTGCCCATTGGCTGACAGCGTTGAAGTGGCTGGGCGGCGCCTACCTGGTCTGGCTGGGCATCAAGCTGTTCAGCGCACCGGCGATCTCGATGGATCTCGCTGTCTCTGCCCGGGGCGACGCCTGGTCGCTCTTCCGCCAAGGCCTCGCCACTGGCGTGACGAACCCCAAAGGTGTCTTGTTCTTCACCGCGTTGCTGCCCCAGTTCCTGGACCCGGAACGGAGCTTGGTGACGCAGTTCGTCTTCATCGCGGCCACCTACTCGGCCACGGAATTCGCCGTTGAATGCGGCATCGCGGTGGGGGCGACCCGACTCCGCCCGTGGCTCGCACGAAGCGGGCGCCGCTTCAACCGAGCTTGCGGTGCCGTGCTCGTGGCCATTGGTGCGGGCTTGCCGGCCCACTGAACATCAGCGCGGCCGATGGGCACCACGTCGCGAGGGCGTTGATGGACATGTTCTTGTTCAAGCTGATCTCGGCGCCGCTGTTGTTGCTGGCGGCCACCCTGGCTGTTCGTCGCTGGGGCGAGAGCGTGGGGGGCTTTCTGGTCGGGTTGCCTCTGACTTCCGGGCCCATCTCTCTATTCCTGGCGCTCGACCACGGCGCGCCGTTCGCCCAACAGGCAAGCTCTGGCTCGCTGATCGCGACGGGGGCCCAGGCTGTCTTCTGTGTTGCCTACTGCCAGTTGGCCGCTTTCGGCTGGCCTGCCGCTTTGGTCGGCGGGACTGCGGCGTTCTCGGTCGTCGCGGCACTGCTGAGATGGATGGCGCCGGCTCCCACTGCGTTGGCCATCGTGGCCCTCGCGACCATGGGGCTGGCCTTGCGACTGATGCCGAAGACCCAGACGAGGGCCGCGACGGTGCACCTGCCCTGGTGGGATCTGCCCGCACGCATGGCCCTCATCGTGTGCCTGGTCGCGGCCCTGACGTTTGTCGCACCGCGCCTGGGGCCGTCGCTCAGCGGTGTGCTGGCGTCCTTTCCCTTGATTGGCACCATCCTGGCGATCTTCGCCCACCGCTCGGTGGGCGCGCCGGCCGCCCAGCAGGTGCTCCGCGGGATGACGGCCGGCCTCTATGGCTTCGTCGCATTTTTCTTCGTGCTCAGCCAAGCGCTGGAACGAACGGGGCTGCCTGCGGCCTACGGTTTCGCCGTCCTCTCGGCCTTGCTCACACAAGGTGCATGGTGGAGCTGGACCCGCAGGAGTCATCGCCACCTGCAAACGCAAGCACGTGCGCGCTGACGCGCGTGCCCACTGTAGGAACCGCTGCAGTACGGCAGCCGAAAAGCTCCCACCGTTGCCATCGCGGCAGGCGGTACCCGCTGGGGGCTCAGAGTCCGCGCCCTCGGCCTGCAGCCGAGGGT